>DATAHI010000260.1:0-5550 GCA_036263255.1 Oxalicibacterium sp.
GCTGGCGACCGGCGCACTGGACAGGCGCCCCGTCAGCCTGATGTGCTGCCAGCTCGAGACTGGTCGTACGCACCAGATCCGCGTGCATATGCAATTCATCGGCTTTGCGCTAGTCGGTGACGGTTTGTACGGTAAGCAGCATCTGGTTTCCGTCTTCCCGCGGCAGGCGCTGCATGCGCGTCGTCTGGGTCTCATCCATCCAGGCTCGGGCACGGCGATGGAATGGTCGGCTGAGGTGCCGGAGGATTTTTCCGCACTGGTTGCGGCAGCCGGCATCGACGCTGACTGAGCAAGACGATGGAAATCATCCTGCCGCAATGGGGTTCGCCGCTGCCGATGATCGGCGCGTTGTCCACCACGCGCGCTTGCGGTTTCAGCGCTGCGCCGTATGACGATGCGCAAGGCTCAGGTGGCTTGAATCTCGGTCTGCACGTCGGTGATTTGGCGGAAAACGTTCAGCGCAACCGAGCGCAGTTGCGGCGCCATCTCCCAGCCGAGCCGGTGTGGCTGACACAGGTACACGGTACCCGGGTCGTCGACGCGGCCGGCGTGACCGAGGCGGCCGAAGCGGATGCGAGCTTCACCACGCAACCTGGCGTCGTATGCGCCATCATGACGGCCGACTGCCTGCCGGTGCTGTTTGCAGACAAGGCCGGCAAGGTGGTCGGTGCCGCGCACGCCGGGTGGCGTGGCCTGGCCGCGGGTGTGCTGGAAAACACCATTGAGCAGATGCGCGGCGCGGGCGCGGCCGATCTCTTGGCGTGGCTTGGCCCGGCGATTGGGCCTGCACATTTCGAAGTAGGCGAAGAGGTACGGCAGGCATTCGTCGATCGCGCCGCAATTCACGCCGATGCTTTCACTCCCATCATTGCGCGCTCAGGCAAATATCTGGCCGATCTGTACCGGTTGGCGACGCATATCTTGAATGCGGCCGGTGTTACGGAAGTGCGTGGTGGCCGCTTCTGTACACTCGCCGAGCGGCAGCGCTTTTACTCCTACCGCCGCGATGGCACGACCGGCCGCATGGCAAGCCTAATCTGGCTGCGCTGATCAGTCCGGCTCGTTTGGTTTGACTGACCTTGCTTGCCGCGCGCGCCTGCGTCTGCTCCCGGCAAGATAATAAAGAATGCCGATCGGCAGCACGCCATAGCATAGAAAACTCAGAATGCCTGCGACCACGCTGGCTTCCGTCACGGCCATCATCAAAATGACGTAAAGCCAGGCAATGGCGATGATGTACACGGTTGGCCTTTTGATGGAAAGAGTGGCAACGATACCCGAAAATCCGGCGAGAAGACGTTGCAGGTAGCGATTTCATTGCATTGCAACAATTCATATCCACCATGGAGAAAACTGCGTAAATCCTTGTTTCTCGGGGCTATAATGGCAAAGCGCGAAAGGAGACTTCGCGTAATTCAGGCCGATAAATAATAAATGCGTTGCGACGCAGTACGTGCGGAAATCCGATGAATAATACAAAAAAGCTCACAGAACGCTTGATCAAAAAGTATCCGAACCGGCGTCTGTACGACACCCAGACAAGCTCTTACATCACGCTGGCCGATGTGAAGCAATTGGTGCTCGATAACGAAGAATTCTCCATCGTTGATGCCAAGACCGAGCAGGATCTCACGCGCAGCATCCTGCTGCAGATCATTCTCGAGGAAGAGGCGAACGGCACGCCGATGTTTTCCAGTACCGCGCTGGCGCAGATCATTCGGTATTACGGCCACGCGATGCAGGGCATGATGAGCTCCTACCTGGAAAAGAACATTCAGGCCTTCATCGACATCCAGAACCGGCTGACGGAAAGCAAATCGCTGAATGCCGAAATGTGGTCGCAGTTCATGAACGTGCAGGGACCAATGATGCAGGGCATGATGAGCAACTACATCGAGCAGAGCAAGAACCTGTTCGTGCAGATGCAGGAACAGATGCAGAACCAGTCCCGCAACATGTTCGGCAGTTTTTCCTTCGGCGCGAACGACAAGGCCAACTAGCTTTTCGCGCAAGGCACAACGAAGGAACAGAGGACAAGCGGGTACAATAGCGGATTGTTTTTCGCTCATGCGATCCTCTTTTTCTTATCGTTCTTGCCATGTCCAACGCATCACCTGCAGCGCCCAAGATCGGCTTCGTTTCTCTCGGATGCCCGAAAGCGCTGGTCGATTCCGAACAAATCCTGACCCAGCTCCGCGCCGAAGGTTACGAGACGGCGAAGTCCTATGACGGCGCCGATCTGGTGATCGTCAACACTTGCGGGTTCATCGACGCTGCGGTGCAGGAATCGCTGGATGCGATCGGCGAGGCGCTGAACGAGAACGGCAAGGTCATCGTGACCGGCTGCCTCGGCGCGAAGAAGGATGCCGAGGGTGACGACATCATCACCAAAGTGCATCCGAAAGTGCTGGCCGTCACTGGCCCGCATGCGCTGGGCGAAGTGATGGATGCGGTGCACACGCACATGCCGAAGCCGCATGAACCTTTTATCGATCTGGTACCGGCACAGGGCATCAAGCTGACGCCCAAACATTTTGCCTATCTGAAAATTTCCGAAGGCTGCAATCACCGCTGCAGCTTCTGCATCATCCCGTCGATGCGCGGCGATCTTGTCTCGCGTCCGATTGCCGACGTCATGCTGGAAGCCGAAAACCTGTTCAAGGCCGGCGTGAAGGAATTGCTGGTGATCTCGCAGGACACCAGTGCCTACGGCGTGGATGTGAAGTTCCGCATGGGCTTTTGGAACGGCAAGCCGGTCAAAACGCACATGACCCAGCTGGTTGAAGCGCTCGGCGAACTGGCTGCTTCCTATGGCGCCTGGGTGCGCCTGCATTACGTGTATCCGTATCCACACGTGGATCAGGTCATTCCGCTGATGGCGCAGGGGCGTGTCCTGCCGTATCTCGATGTGCCGCTACAGCATGCGCATCCCGATGTGCTGAAGCGGATGAAGCGCCCGGCGAGCGGCGAGAAGAACATCGAGCGTATCCAGGCATGGCGCGCGCTATGCCCGGATATCACGATTCGTTCGACTTTCATCGCCGGCTTTCCCGGCGAGACTGAGGCAGAATTTGCATATCTGCTCGACTTCCTGAAGGAAGCGGAGATCGACCGTCTCGGCTGCTTCGCCTATTCGCCGGTCGAAGGCGCGACCGCGAACGACTTGCCGAACCCGGTGCCGGAAGAAGTGCGTGAAGAGCGCCGTGCCCGCGTGATGCTGCTGCAGGAAGAAATCTCAAAGAAGCGTTTGCAGGCCAAGGTCGGCAAGGCGCTGCGTGTATTAATCGATGAAGTGGAAGCGAACGGTAATGCGGTCGGCCGCACGGCAGCGGACGCGCCGGAGATTGATGGTGTGGTCTACGTAAAGCGCCCGTTCGAGCCGGGCCGTACATTGAAGGTCGGTGAATTCGCCGAAGTGCAGATCACGGCGGCCGACGCGCATGATCTATGGGGCGAAGCGTGATGCAGCGGCTAATTAGCGTCGCGTTGCATTGTGCCGTCGTATGTGTCGGTCTGCTGCTGACTGCGGCGCACGCAGACGAACCGAAGGCCGATACATCCGCGCAACTGGCTGCGCCATCGCCGCTGACTTCTTTGTTCATCAAGCCGATCGTGCTGCGCGGCACGCTGGGCGAAGTCCAGGTTCAGGTGCAGCTTCATCCGAAGGAAGTCGCCGATGAAGGACTGGAAGGTAATTATTTCGCCTTCGGTCGCTCCGGCAACATTCTGCTCGCCGGCGAGACCGAGGAGGACACACTGTTTCTCGAGGAATCGGAAAACGGTACCGATATTTCAGGTCAATGGGAAGGCAAGTTGCAGGGCGATGCGCTGACTGGCACCTGGACCTCCGCTGACGGTCAAACAAGCAAACCGTTCAGCCTGCGTGTATTGCGGGATGAAACCAGTACCGCATCGGTTAGAAAAACATCCAACCGCTCTGCCAAGTAATCGAACCCACTGTCGGAGAATCGCATGCCTGAGCGTCCATCCTTCCAGACTGCATTGATCCATCACGATTACGTTGCGCCGGAAGGATTCGCGGCATTTCCCCAGGCGATTCATCACGCATCCACCGTGCTGTTCGAGAACGTTGCCGCGCTGCGGGATCGCAATTGGCAAAGGAAGGACAGTTACACCTACGGTCTGCACGGCACGCCGACCACCTTCACGCTGGAGGCGCGGCTTGCCTCGATCGAAGGCGGCGAGCATTGCCGGCTGGCGCCGAGTGGGCTGGCTGCGATCGCGATGGTCGATTTCGCCTTTCTGAAATCGGGCGACGATGTACTGATTCCCGATAACGTCTACAACCCGAGCCGTGAACTGGCGGATTGGCTGGCGGCGGATTTCGGCGTCAGCGTGCGTTACTACGATCCGATGATTGGTGCAGGGATCGCGGAATTGATCCAGCCGAATACCAGATTGATCTGGACCGAAGCGCCCGGTTCGGTGTCGATGGAAGTGCCTGACTTGCCGGCGATCTGCGCAGCGGCCCATGCGAAGAACGTGCTCGTCGCGCTCGACAATACGTGGGCCGCCGGTATCGCTCTGCAGGCCTTTGACCTCGGTGTCGATATCGTGATGCAGGCGCTGACGAAGTATCAGTCCGGCGGTTCCGATGTGTTGATGGGGGCCGTGATCACGCGCGACGAGGCGCTGCGCCGCAAGATCGAACTCGCGCACATGCGGCTAGGCTTTGGCGTCGGCGCAGACGATGTCTACTTGGTCCTACGCAGTCTGCCGACAATGAAACTGCGCTTCGAAGCGCACGATGCCGCGGCGCGCGAAGTAGCGCACTGGCTGAAGACCCGGCCGGAAATCGCCGCTGTGCTGCATCCCGCCTTGCCTGATTGCCCCGGGCACGAAATCTGGAAACGCGACTTCAGCGGTGCAGGCGGCCTGTTTTCCGTTTTGTTCCATCCTCGCTATACCGAGGCACAGACGGATCGCTTCGTTGATCGTCTTAAGCTCTTCAAGATCGGTTTCAGCTGGGGAGGTGCGCACAGCCTGTGCGTGCCATACCGTATCGAGAAGATGCGCAGTCACTGGTTGCAGCAGGGACAACTCGTGCGCTTCAATATCGGGCTGGAAGATCCGAAGGATCTGATTGCCGATATTGAGCAGGCCTTTAGCGTCCTGTAAAAATAAAAAAGCATCCGGCCGGATGCTTTTTATCGATTGCGGATCACGGCATGATCTTGTTGTCGTTCAGGTCGATCAGCCCGCGAATCAAGCGGTACAGCTTCCATATCCATGCAATGCTCCATACCAGCCAGGCGAGCGGAATGCCGACCACGGTTGTGAACAGCAGCAGGCCGACGATCACCCAGATGAAGTACCACCAGAACGAACGAATCTGCCAGCTGTGATGGCTGTAAATGAAGGTGCCGGCGGTATCGCTGCGCTTCACGTAATTGATGATCAGCGGAATCCAGGAAAGCGCACCGAGCGAAAACAGAAAACTGATGCCGTGGCCGATATAGAGCCACCATGCGAGGTTTTTTGCCGATTGCGTTTGCGGGTCAAGCACAAGCTGGTTCATGGCAGATCCTT
>DATAHI010000261.1:0-2398 GCA_036263255.1 Oxalicibacterium sp.
GGAAGAACGCAGCGACCAGTGCGGCGCGGCTGCCGGTCGTGAACGCCTGCAGCGAGCCTTCACGCGTCTCCATGCGCTGCAGGCCGCCCAGCTGCAGCAGACGTTCCAGCTGACGTGCCACGGCTTCGCCGGTATCGATGATGGTGACCGGCACCGAACTTTCGCGCTGCGCGATAGCTTCGATCGCAGGCTGCACGAACGGGTAGTGCGTGCAACCGAGCGCGATCGTATCGGCGCCACCACGCAGAATCGGCGTGACGTAGCGCTCGAGCATTGCCGTCGTTTCGGGCGAATTCAATTCACCTTTTTCGATCTGCTCTACCAGGCCGACGCAGGCCTGCGAGAAGAAGGACACGCCCGTCGACACGCTGATCTGGTCGCGCAGTGCGATAAAGCGGCTGCTGGCCAGCGTGCTCGCCGTTGCCAGCACGCCCGCCTTGCCGCTACGGCTGAATACGGCGGCCGGTTTCAGACCGGGTTCGACGCCGACCACGATCAGTGCAGGGTATGCCGCGCGCAACGCCTCGATGCCCGCAGCGGTCGCGGTATTGCAGGCAACCACGATCGCTTTGACGTTTTTGCTTTTCAGGAAGGCTGCAATCGCCAGCGTGCGATCAATGATTTCGGCATCCGGCTTGCCGCCGTAGGGCGCGTGACCGGAATCGCAAAAGCACAGCAGATGCTCGGACGGCAGCCGTGCCTGGATATGGCGCAGTACGGAGAGTGCACCGACGCCGGAATCGAAGATGCCGATGGGCGCTTCTGCGGCGACAGGATCGCGTTTCTTGGAAGGTGCCATGCTCTTGCGCGTCTGCGGAATTATTTCGCCAGTGGGGTGCCAGCGAGGCGGATCTTTTCGATCTTCTCTTTCCATTCCTTCGGACCGGTGCTGTGCACCGAGGTGCCGGTGGAATCGACAGCCACCGTGACCGGCATGTCCTTTACCTCGAATTCGTAGATCGCTTCCATGCCGAGGTCGGCAAAGCCGAGCACCTTGGCGTTCTTGATCGCTTTCGACACGAGGTAGGCCGCGCCGCCCACCGCCATCAGATAAGCAGACTGATGCTTGCGAATCGCCTCAATGGCAACCGGGCCGCGCTCGGCCTTGCCGATCATCGAAATCAAACCGGTCTGCGACAGCATCATCTCGGTGAACTTGTCCATGCGCGTGGCCGTCGTCGGTCCGGCAGGGCCGACCACTTCATCGCGCACCGGATCGACCGGCCCGACGTAATAGATCACGCGGTTGGTGAAATCGACCGGCAGCTTTTCGCCTTTCGACAGCATGTCCTGAATGCGCTTGTGCGCGGCATCGCGACCGGTCAGCATCTTGCCGTTCAACAGCAGGGTCTGGCCCGGCTTCCACGAGGCGACTTCTTCCTTGGTCAGCGTATCGAGGTTCACGCGCTTGGATTTTTCCGTATCCGGCATCCAGTTTACGTCCGGCCAGTCGGAGAGCGACGGCGGATCGAGATAGACCGGTCCGGAACCGTCCATCACAAAGTGTGCATGGCGTGTGGCCGCGCAGTTCGGAATCATCGCGACGGGTTTCGATGCGGCGTGCGTCGGATGCATCATGATCTTCACGTCCAGTACCGTGGTCAGGCCGCCCAGGCCCTGCGCGCCGATGCCCAGCGCATTGATCTTGTCGCACAGCTCGATGCGCAGCTCTTCGGTCTTGTTCTGCGGGCCGCGCTTCTTGAGCTCATACATGTCGATGTCTTCCATCAACACCTGTTTTGCCATCAGCATCGCGCGCTCTGCCGTGCCGCCGATGCCGATACCCAGCATGCCGGGCGGACACCAGCCGGCGCCCATCTGCGGCACGGTGTTGAGCACCCAATCCACCAGCGAGTCGGAAGGATTCAGCATCACGAACTTCGATTTGTTTTCCGAGCCGCCGCCCTTGGCCGCGACCTGCACATCGACGGTATCGCCCGGCACTAGCTCCATGTGCACGACGGCCGGCGTGTTGTCCTTTGTGTTCTTGCGTTCGAATTGCGGATCAGCCACGATCGATGCGCGCAGCGTGTTGTCGGGATGGTTGTATGCGCGGCGCACGCCTTCGTTGACCGCGTCGGTGATCGAACGCTCGCCGAATCCTTCGAACTTCACGTTCATGCCGATCTTCAGGAACACGTTCACGATGCCGGTATCCTGGCAGATCGGGCGCTTGCCTTCCGCACACATGCGCGAGTTGGTCAGTATCTGCGCGATCGCATCCTTGGCGGCCGGGCTTTGCTCCGCTTCATAGGCGCGCGCCAGATGCTGGATGTAATCCTGCGGATGGTAGTAGCTGATGTATTGCAGAGCGGCGGCGACCGATTCGATCAGATCGTCCTGTTTGATGATGGTCATGGCGGTTTCGGCTAGAAAATCGAAGCGAACTGCGCGTCGG
>DATAHI010000262.1:0-7591 GCA_036263255.1 Oxalicibacterium sp.
GTCGCTGCAAATTCCTTCGCACAGACGACGTCGACCGGAATCGGCACCGAGGCACCGCGCTTGGCCATCATATCGATGATGGCCTTCGCATCATTGACGAGATCCGGCTCGGCCAGCGACTTGCCGATCTTCAAACCTGCGGCAAGCATGAAGGTATTCGCTATGCCGCCACCGACGATCAGGTTGTCGACCTTCTCGGCCAGCGTTTTCAAAATGGTCAGCTTGGTCGACACTTTGGAGCCGGCGACGATCGCCACCAACGGCTTGGCCGGCTGATGCAAGGCCTTGCCGAGCGCATCGAGCTCCGCCGCCAGCAGCGGACCGGCGCAGGCTACCGGCGCATACTTCGCGATGCCGTGTGTAGTCGCTTCGGCACGGTGCGCAGTGCCGAAGGCATCGTTGACGTAGATATCGCACAGCGCGGCAATTTTCTTCGCCAACGCATCGTCATTCTTTTTCTCGCCCTTGTTGACGCGGCAGTTTTCCAGCAGAACGACCTGCCCTGGTGCCACGTCGACGCCATCTACCCAGTTCTGCTTCAGCGTGACGGGCTGGCCGAGCAGCTCGGAAAGACGGGCTGCGATCGGCGCCAGCGTATCTTCCGGTTTCAATTCGCCTTCGGTCGGACGCCCCAGATGCGAGGTAACCATCACGGCGGCCCCTGCCTTCAGCGCCTGCTGGATCGCCGGCACCGAAGCGCGGATGCGCGTATCTTCAGTGATGTTGCCTTGATCGTCTTGTGGAACATTCAGATCGGCGCGAATGAAAACGCGCTTGCCCTGCAGCTGGTGACGGGCGATCAGATCGCTCAATCGATTGAATTGCATGTGCTTACAATGAATTGAAATGTATTTCGGAAAGTCCGCTATTTTACCGCACCGGATATTGTCTAAACCGCACTTTTCCCGAATCGGTATGGGCGGACGCCAAGAGGAAATGGAACGGCCGCTCCCTGCGGCGTTTCCGTCATGACTGCATTGCAGCTCCCTGACGCTTAGAAGCACAACATTGCAATAAATTCAATTTACCAACAAAAATTGCTTCGGAGCGATCATGCCGGAGCGCAACTGTCGGTTTGGGCGGTGTCGGAATCCGCTAAAATCCCGGATTGCTCAATTCACTGGAGATTTTCTGATGTCGATGTCTGACCGCGACGGCAAAATCTGGAAAGACGGCGCACTAGTCGACTGGCGCGACGCGACGGTTCATGTACTGACCCATACGCTGCACTACGGCATGGGCGTATTCGAGGGCGTGCGCGCGTACAAGACCGAACAGGGCACGGCGATCTTCCGCCTGCGTGAGCACACCGAGCGCCTGTTCAACTCCGCCAAGATCTTCCAATTGCAGATCCCGTTCGACCGCGACACCGTGGCGCAGGCGCAGCTGCAAGTCGTGCGTGAGAACAAGCTGGAAAGCTGCTACATCCGCCCGCTGGTCTGGATCGGCGACGAAAAACTCGGCATCTCTGCCAAGGGCAACCGCGTCCACATCGCGATCGCTGCATGGCCGTGGGGCGCTTACCTGGGCGAGGACGGCCTGAACAAGGGCATCCGCGTCAAGACTTCCTCGTTCACGCGCCATCATGTCAATGTCTCGCTGGTGCGTGCAAAGGCTTGCGGTTACTACATCAACTCGATCCTGGCGAACCAGGAAGCGCAGGCCGACGGCTACGACGAGGCGCTGCTGCTGGACACCGAGGGCTATGTGTCGGAAGGCTCGGGCGAGAACGTGTTCATCGTGAAGAACGGCAAGGTTTACACGCCGGACCTCGCCTCCTGTCTGGACGGCATCACGCGTGATTCGGTCGTCACGCTGGCGCGCGACCTTGGCATCGAAGTGATCGAAAAACGCCTGACACGCGACGAAGTGTATTGCGCCGACGAAGCTTTCTTCACCGGCACCGCGGCCGAAGTCACGCCGATCCGCGAACTGGACAACCGCATGATCGGTGACGGCACGCGCGGCCCGATCACGACGCGCCTGCAATCCTTGTTCTTCGACGTCGTCGCCGGGCGAGCCCCGCAATACAAACACTGGCTGACGCTTGTTTAAGCAGGCCGCTTCGCACTAATATCAAACAATCCTTTATTTACACATCGCATTCCGGAGATTCAATACCATGGCAAACGCAGCACATCTGGACAACGCAGTCGAACTGGACGGCAAAGACTTACCGGCCTTTTGCCCCAATCCGGCCATGCCGGTATGGAGCTCGCATCCGCGCGTTTTTCTGGAAATGTCGCATGACGGCAAAGCCAAGTGCCCGTATTGCGGCACCGTGTACGCGCTGAAGCCTGGCACCGCAGTTCACCGTCACTAAACAGCTCATGGCCAGGCAACGCAAGCAGTTCGGCACGGCAGACGATACCGAACTGGCGTTCTATGACGCCATCGCCCGTGCCGACCTCGATGCGTTGATGGCGCTGTGGGCCGAAGACGAGGAAATCGTCTGCATTCATCCCGACGGCACGCGCCTGATCGGCTATGCGGCGATCCGTGCCTCGTGGGCAGAGATTTTCACGCGCGGCGGCGTCCACATCCGCCCGTCGCAATTGCATGCCTCGCAAAATGTGATGAGCGCCGTACACAATCTCGTCGAATCGGTCAGCTTGCCGGAAGGCCGGGAACGAGACATCCACATCCTCGCCACCAACGTCTACGTCAAGACGCCGCTTGGCTGGCGCATCGTGGTGCACCATGCCTCGGTCGCGCCCGGCAAGGCGGAGCCCGAACTGGCAACGGGCAATGTACTGCATTGATACCCTTGCCGGCTGCAGCAAGATGCCGGCATAAGCACTCATCGTTTGCATTCCTTGGACGTTTCTCCAACACCGATGACTTCCTGCTCCGCTGCGCCCCTGGCGATCCCTCCCGAGATATCAAGCGAATCGAATGAATACGCCGCACCATGGTGGCTTCCCGGCGGGCATCTGCAAACGATCTATCCGGCCAAGCTGATCCGTACGCCGGACGTACCGTATCGGCGCGAACGCTGGATCACACCGGACCAGGATTTCGTCGACATGGACTTTGTCGACGGTGAGCCGGGCCATCCGTTCATTGCGCTGTTCCACGGGCTGGAAGGTTCTTCGCACAGCCATTACGCGCGTTCGCTGATGGCGCACATCCGCACGCTGGGCTGGTCCGGTGTCGTGATGCACTTCCGGACCTGCTCCGGCGAAATCAATCTGGCGCCGCGCATGTATCACTCCGGCGACGCACCGGAAATCGACTGGGTACTGCGCCGCCTCGCACCGCTGGTGCGCGAGAAAGGTGCCAGCAAATTCTACGCAAGCGGCGTATCGCTCGGCGCGAATGCCTTGCTGCGCTGGCTGGGAGAATCACAACATCAGGCCGAGTTCGTCGACGCAGCATGCGCCGTCTCCGCACCGATGGACCTCTCCGGTGGAGGCAATGCGCTCGGCCGCGGGTTCAATCTGATCTACACGAACGTTTTTCTGCAGACGCTCAAGCTGAAGTGTCTGCAGAAGCTGCTGCAGTTTCCCGACCTGTTCGACAAGGATGCGATGCTGCAGTCGCGCGACCTCTACACCTTCGACAATATCGTCACCGCGCCTTTGCACGGCTATCTGAATACGGAGGACTATTGGAGCAGGGCCAGCTCAAAATATGTTCTGGATGACGTGACAGTGCCGACGCTGGTGCTGAATGCACGCAACGATCCGTTCCTGCCCGAGCAATTCCTTGCAGATCACGCATCGCCTTCGGTGAAACTGGAATATCCGGCGCATGGTGGTCACGTCGGCTTTGCGACTTCGCCCTTCCCCGGCCAACTCACCTGGCTACCGCAACGCATCACGCGCTTCCTGCAAAGCGGGAGCTAATTGCTCGCAACCACGCAATGGATTCACAAGTCGAAAAAGCGCTCGCAAAGTGGCCCAACGTGCCGCACTGCTATGGCTGGCTGGCGCTGGATGCACAGGGCAGCTGGCGCATGCGTGACGAACATGCGCAAAGAAACGGCAGCATCGGTGAGCGAATTACGCAAAGTTCACTGATCGGCTTCATCCAGCGCAATTACATGCCAGATGAACGGGGACACTGGTATTTCCAGAACGGCCCCCAGCGCGTATATGTGGAACTACAGGCCGCGCCTTACATTGCACGCATTGAACCTGAAATGAAGCTCATGCTGCATACGAGCCAGCCGATGTCAGACCTCGATGCGGCCTTCCTGAGCGACAACGGCAATCTATGGCTATGTGGTGAAAAGCGTGTTGCCATGCTCGACGGGCGTGATCTGGTGCATTGCCTGCCTTTGCTGAATATCGACGGCAAGACGATCGATGACGCGGCACTTCACGCCTGGATGAACAGCACGGGCACATGCGGACAGCTGACTCTGACCTGGCAGGATACGGCCATCCCCGTCGGTTATCTTCTCGAATTACAGGCACCTGAACGATTCGGATTCGTGCATTCGCCCCGAGCGCAACCCGCCGATAGCACTTAGCCGCCCTTCTCCTGCTTCAGCTCTTCCAGCCGCTGCGCGCGCAAATCACGTTCGCGTCCATCGATAATCGAGAGATCGTAGAAGGATGCATCGGCAGCACGGCGCGCAATCGATAGTTGATCCAGTGCCGCAGGGATGCTCCCACCCAGCGCATAGTATTCGGCAAGCGCCATGTGCTGTTGCGCATCTTTCCCTTGCGCGCTGTATGCCTTCGCCAGCAATTGATATGCGCCCTGGTCCTCACGGTACAGCTGAATCTGGTCGCGCAAATAATCTGCGGCTTGCTCTGCGCGACCGGCGGAGATCAAGGCATCGGCATATTGGTGTGCAACGCCGCGCGAAAACGGAAACGCGTTGCGTGCGGCATCCGCCTCCGTCACCGCTTGCGCGTATTGGTGCGACGCCATGCGAATATCGATGCCGAGACTGTCGAGCACAACATCGCGCGGCTTGTTGAAAGACTGCTTGAGCATCGCACGCGCCTCGTCCACTCGCAACTGCGAAAGCGCCGTATCGCCTTGCTTCAAGGCGACGAAGGCTAAGCCATATTTCGCACCAAGCAATGCCGGCGATGCGTTTTGCATGAGCTGCCGCTGGAAGTAGTCCGCAGCATCGCGCAAACCTTGCGAGGACAAATCCTGCAGCACGCGTACCCGCGCCTGGATCAGTGCAAAATCAGCGCTGTCTGCATGCTGGCGATACCGAAAGCTCCGTGTTCGCGCTTCGATATCCGCCATGCGCTCGGTCGTCAGCGGATGGGAGCGCAGATAAGGCGGCACTGCATCGGAATAAGCGCGCGATGCCTGCTGCAGTCGACCGAAGAAACTGATCATGCCTGTCGTCTCATAACCTGCGCGATGCAGAATATCGAGTCCAATACGATCCGCCTCGCGTTCCGCATCACGGCTGAAATCAAGCTGACGCTGTACCGCCAGACCTTGACCACCCATCGCGATGCCCAAACCGGCATCCGGACTTGCGCTTGCCGCCAGCGCGCCGAGGATCAGCGAAGCGAGAGAAATCAGCGTGTCCTGCTTGCTATTGCCCAGCATGCGTGCGATATGGCGCTGCGCCACGTGACCGATCTCGTGCGCCAGCACCGAAGCCAGTTCCGATTCTGTTTGCGCAGCGAGAATCAAGCCTGAATGCACGCCGATATATCCGCCGGGCAGTGCGAACGCGTTCAGCACCGGATCGCGCACGACGAAAAAGAAAAAGTCGTACTGCATTTCCCCGCGCGCTTCCGGCTTCGCTGCGAGCAAGCTGTTTCCGACGCTTTCTAGATATTCCTGCACGGGGGCATCGTCGAGATAATCGCGATTGCGCTTGATCTCGCGCATGATGCGTTCACCGAGCTTGCGCTCCATCTGCGGCGACAAGTATTCGCGCTCCGTATCACCGAGGCTAGGCAGCGATTGAGCAGCTGCGATCGAAGGCAATGCCAGTAACTGCATCGTACAGACCGCGACGAGCAAGACGGCAACCGAGCAGCGTACTTTCAGCAGAATTCGGCAAAAGGAAAAAGCCATATTGAAGATCGGGTTTGTTCGCGGTGCTATGATACCCGCTCACTACGCTGCTCCTTACGCCTGCGGTTGCACTCGCTTCAACATCGCGGCGAGTATTTATCGCCGCTATATTCATAACACTCATTTGCTCGACATGACTTCATCAAACGATCGCCCTCAATCAGACGGCTTGACCCATTTCGACGCGACCGGCCAAGCCCACATGGTCGATGTTGGCGCCAAGGATGAAACTCACCGTATCGCCGTTGCCAGCGGCGTAATCCGCATGAAACCGGAAACGCTGGCGATCATCCAGTCAGGTACGGCAAAAAAGGGGGATGTGCTCGGCATCGCGCGCGTTGCCGCAATCATCGCAGCGAAAAAAACAAGCGATCTGATTCCACTGTGTCACCCGCTTGCACTGACGCGCGTGAAAGTGGATTTCGATGTCAGCGTTGAAGATTCAAGCGTGTGGTGCACGGCTCAAGTCGAAACCTTCGGCAAGACGGGGGTCGAAATGGAAGCGCTGACGGCTGTGCAGATCGGACTATTGACCATCTACGATATGTGCAAGGCAGTGGATCGTGGGATGGTGATAAGCGATGTGCGGGTCAAGGAAAAGCATGGCGGGAAATCCGGTGACTGGCATTCTGCTTAAGGACTACCATTCAGTCCAGCAACTGCCGTTATTCGACATGTGCTCCCTACCCTTTTTGTATTTAGCTCTTTGAGCTTCATTTTAGCGGCCAGATTTCCGATTTCTGCACTTTTTTCGAAAACCTTGCGGGCATCGTCAACACAGCCGCGCTGCTGTAACAAGAACCCCTTTGTGTAGTAAGCTGCGCCACTCCTATCGTCCAGTTTCAGTACTCGATTGATGTCATCCTCCGCCGCCGAACGCTTGCCGCTGGCATAGTAAGCTAAAGCACGGTTGTAATAAGCTTCAGCAAAGTTCGGATTCTGTTTAATCGCACGGGAATAGTCTTCAATCGCGTCCGAATACATTTTTTCAGCAAACAGCGCATTTCCTCGATTGTAGAAAATACGTTCACTGCCAATCCAGGACGCAGATCCCAGTTTTTGGGCCGCATCTTTCCAGAGTGTCGCGTCATTTTCGAATGTCGACAATCTCTCTCTAGCTAGCAAAAAGAAAATACATAATAAAGGAATCGAAAACCAAGCAATCCATCGCTTCGGAAAGTAAACAAAAACGGAGATGAGTATCATCGCGTAACCAGGTGCCCACAGATAACTTCGATATAGAACAAAAGGCTCCTGAAATCTGACCGATGCAAATTCAGTCAGGAATAAAATCCAGACATAAAGCGCGCCGCAGCAGAAAAGTGCTAAGTGATGTGCCCTACGCAAGCCATAAATTGCGGTAAGTGGAAATACACAAAAAAGTATCGCTTTGCCCCAACTCCATCCACTAAACCAGATTTGCACAAAGTCCACCCTCATATCGATAGAAAGTGTGTGAACATCGGGTACCAACCAGTGCCATAAGTAGTCGAAGAAAAAATTCGTTTGCATAAATATGCTTACGAGCCACTTTCCCCACCAATGGTTTAATACAGGTATCGACTGCTGCATCGCAGAGATGAGA
>DATAHI010000263.1:0-8604 GCA_036263255.1 Oxalicibacterium sp.
GAACACCAGAGCGAGGAAGTTGTTGCGCTTGATGTCGGAGGCCTCTTTCGTTTCGCCGGGAAAAGGCAGCGCTTGCGGTATGGGCGGCTCGGCGCGCGCCATATAGCGGTCGCGTTCGGCACTCCATACGCGACGCGCGTCGTCCGCATCTTTCGGATAGGCCGATAGTTCGCGGCTGGTTGAGCGGATATCGATCAGCGGTGCATTGCCGAGTTTGAGTGCTTCCAGATTGTTCTGAATCTCGGCGCGCCCGGTTTCCCAGGATGAAGGTAGTCCGCCGATGCGTTCCTCGAAGTCGATCGCGCGCTGGCGGAAGATTGCGCGCACTTCACGTTCCTTCGGATCGTCGATGAAGGATTGTTCACGCGCGGTGATCTGTTCGATCGCCGAACCATACGCCAGCTGCGGCACCGGATTGCTCGTATGCTTGATGGATAGCCAGATCACCGGCGTCAGGAACGCGATCAGGATGATGATGTATTGCGCGACCTGCGTCCACGTGACGGCGCGCATGCCTCCCATGAAAGAACAAACCAGAATGCTGGCAAGCCCAAGGAAGATCCCGACGGAGAAATCCAGCCCGGTGAAGCGCGAAGTGATCAGGCCGACGCCATAGATCTGGGCAACCACGTAAGTAAAGGAAACGACGATGGTGGCCGCCACGGCAGCCAGCCGCACGATATTGCCGCCGTAAGGCCCGCTGTAGCGCGCTGCCAGGTAGTCCGGAATCGTGTACTGGCCGAACTTGCGCAGGTAGGGCGCAATGAACAGCGCGACCAGGCAGAAACCACCGCTCCAGCCGATCAGGTAGGCCAGTCCATCGAAGCCCCACAGGAAGAGACTGCCGGCGACCCCGATAAAGCTTGCGGCAGAAATCCAGTCCGCTGCAGTCGCCATGCCGTTGAAGAAGCCGGGCACGCGGCGGCCTGCCACGTAGTACTCGGTCACATCGGAAGTGCGGCTCAGTACGCCGATGCTGGCATAGACCACGATGGTCGTGAACAGGAATACGTAGCCGATCCACACGCGGGGAAATCCTTCGTGCTCGAGGATCGCCACGGCGCACAGGAAGAGGATGAAGCCCAGCGTGTAGAGGCCGTAGTAGCGACACAGCCGGCGGAAGAAGGCCTTATTGTTCATGGTCCTTGTTCGGTGCTTGTTCCAGGCGGTGCATATACCAGGCATACCCGCCAACGATACAGACGTAGATCAGCAGAATGCCTTGTGCTGCCATGTAAAAGGACAGCGGCCAGCCGAAGACAGAAATCTGGTGCAGCTCCCGCGCGAAGAAAATCGTGCAAAAGGTGCTCAATAGCCACACTGTCGAGAGCCACAGCGTGAGGCGCCGCGTGTTGCGCCAGAAGGAGGGGACGTCGGCAGACTGCTTGGTGTCGTTTGTCATGCGTCGTCTTCTTCCTGTTCCGGTTCAACGCAATGCAGCCGCACGCGGATCAGGCAGCCGGGATGCGTTGCATCGCTCGCATGCGGGTTGTCGAGGATGTCTATCTCAGCGTTGTGCTGCTGAGCGATTTCCCGCACGATCGCCAGTCCCAGACCGCTGCCTTCCACATTGCTGCCGAGGATGCGATAGAAGCGCTCGAATACATGGCCGCGCTCGGCAGGTGCGATGCCTGGGCCATTGTCTTCGACTTCCAGCAAGGCGTGCTCGTGCATCTCATCCGCGTGTACGCGCACGGTAACGTGCCCGTGAATCGGCGTGTATTGCAAGGCGTTGTCGATCAGATTGTTCAGCAATTCACGCAGCATCACGCGATCGCCGCGTACCATCAGCGGATCGAGCGCCGGTTCGAAGCCCAGATCGATCTTGCGGTTGAACGAGGTTTGCACCCACTCCTGTACCACCTCGCGCGCCAGTTCGCACAGGTCCAGCGGCATGAACGCGTTCACGGCAGGGCCGCGATTCTCGGCACGTGCCAGCATCAGCAACTGGTTCACCAGACGCGTCGCGGATTTGGAGCTGCGCGCGAGTTGCTCCAGCGATTTGTGGATTTCCTCCTGTTCGGTCTGCCGCAGCGCCAGTTCCGATTGCATGCGCATGCCCGCCAGTGGCGTTTTCAACTGGTGCGCAGCATCGGCGATGAAGCGTTTCTGCATGCGGATGTTCTGCGACAGCCGTTCGAGCATCGCGTTGAACGAATCCACCAGCGGAAGAATCTCTTCGGGCACGTGGCCGGAGGCGATCGGGCTGAGGTCGTCCGGCCGGCGCGCGTGAATCCGCTGCTGCAGTTCAGCCAGTGGACGCAGCCCGCGCGTCAACGCAAACCATACGAGCACCAGCGCAACAGGCAGGATGACGAATTCGGGAACGATCACGCCCTTGATGATCTGATTCACCAGCTGCGTGCGCTTATCCAGCGTTTCTCCTACCTGTACCAGCGCAAGCCGCGGCGGGCCGCTTTCCAGCGCTTCGAGCGGCGTCTTCTGCAGGTCGACGTAGGTGTAGGCGATGCGCACCTCGGTGTTGCGCATCATGTCGTAGCGAATGTTGGTGGTCCACGGAACCGGTGTGTCGCTCTCGGGCGGCGCCGGCATTTCCATGTCGCCGTCGATTACCGCGCCGCGCGCATCACGCACCTGATAGTAGATGTTGTCGATGTCGTCCGCGCGCAGGATATCGGCTGCCGGCACGTTGATACGGGTAACCAGACGACCGTCGACTTCGCGCACCTGCTGCGCCAGCACCGCAACCTTGTCTTCGAGGATGCGGTCGAAGGGTTCATTGGCAATCGACTTGGCGACCAGATAGGTGATGGCGATGCTGATCGGCCACAGCAACAGCAGCGGCACCAGCATCCAGTCCAGGATTTCACCGAACAACGAACGTTGCGTACGGGCTGGAGGCGAGGTCTCGGGCGCATAGGGCGGCGCACTTTCGGCAGTGGCCACACCGGGAGATTCGGTTTCGCGGATCATGCGTCAGCCGGACGTACTCGTGGCTGGCGTCTCGGTAAATTTTTCCAGGCAATAGCCGAGGCCGCGCACGGTTGCAATGCGGATGCCGCCGACTTCGATTTTCTTGCGCAGGCGATGCACGTAGACTTCGATGGCATTGTTACTGACTTCCTCGCTCCATTGGCACAGGTGATCGACCAGCTGCTCCTTGGATACCAGCCGGCCGCTACGCTGCAGCAGCACTTCTAGCACGCCGAGCTCGCGCGCTGAAAGTTCGAGCATGTGGTCGTTCATGTAGGCAATGCGGCCGACCTGATCGTAGGACAGCGGACCGTGCTTGATTACTGTAGGGCCGCCGCCGGCGCCGCGCCGCGTCAATGCCCGAACGCGTGCTTCCAGTTCGGATAGCGCGAAGGGCTTGGCCATGAAGTCGTCGGCGCCGAGATCCAGTCCCTTTACGCGTTGCTCGATGGAATCGCCCGCCGTGAGGATCAATACCGGCAGGCGCGAATTGCGCGCACGCAGTCTTTGCAGCACTTCCAGTCCGGAGAGTTTGGGCAGGCCGAGATCGAGGATCAGCAAGTCGAAGTCTTGCGCGCACAAGGCGGAATCGGCCTCCAGCCCATTCTTCACGCAGTCGGTGGCATAGCCTGACTGGCGCAACGAGCGCGTCAATCCGTCGGCAAGGACATTGTCGTCTTCGGCAAGCAGTATGCGCATGGAAGCTAGGCTGAGGTGGATCGCACTAGTCTATTGGGTTTCCCAGCGAGCGGCAAGGCGAAGGCCGGTAGCACATCATCCTATAGCTTCGCGGCTTGCTGCGACAGTGCATCTGCGGCCGCATTTTTTGCGCGCGGTATCCAGCGCAGTGTGACATCGGACAATTGTGCAATCAGCGCACGTGCCTGTTCGCGCCACAGGGTCAGTACCGGCGCGCCACATTCCACCTGCACATCGTCGATCACGACGCGGCTGTCGCCGTGGATCAGGAGCTTGGGCGGGTTTGCCTCGACAGCGGCGTGCAGGATGGCGATCAGCGCACGATATTCCGCTTCGCTGCTGTCGCCATGACCGGCATGGAAGCTGATTTCGGTGGTCGCGCCGGAAGGACTTTTTAGTACGCCGCCGATTCCCATGCGTCCCGGATTCGGATGCACGGAACCGTCGAACCACGCCAACCATGCCGAAGGATCAGGCGTTTTGGCAAGAAGCCGCTTGGCATGCAGCGCCGCCTTGCGCTGCTGCTGATTCCCGATACGCTGGGCTTCGCGCGCGCGTTCGGCCTCCCTGTGCACAGCCAGCTGTTCCAATGACTGCGGTGCGGCATTTTGCGTCATCACCTGTTGCAGGGCTGCCTCCAGCGGGATGCCGGCTTGCCGCGCCAGTCGCTTCGCCGCGGCGCGCTCTTTTTTATAGGAAAGGGTAAGTAGTTCGGTCAATCGGGGCTCGTGGTTAAAGCAACAATTTTGATTATTTTCCGCAAGTCCGACTATCCCGCTTGCACAAAGCACTGTTTTTTTATACAGTACGCCTACTTTACGGAAACAGCTCGGAAAAGCTGTTTCCATTAACCGCCTCCATTTTCGCCGAAAGACTCTCATGGACGATAAAAAGATCGCATCGAACTCTGAAAAGAGCAAAGCACTGGCTGCCGCGTTGGCCCAGATCGAAAAGCAGTTCGGCAAGGGCTCGGTCATGCGCATGGAAGATGGCGCGGTGGTCGAGGAAGTGCAGGTCGTCTCGACCGGTTCGCTGGGTCTGGATATCGCGCTCGGCGTTGGCGGCTTACCGCGCGGCCGTGTGGTCGAAATTTACGGTCCGGAATCGTCGGGTAAAACCACGCTGACGCTGCAGACGATCGCCGAGATGCAAAAGCTCGGCGGTACTTGCGCCTTCATCGATGCGGAACACGCGCTCGACGTCGTCTATGCGCAAAAGCTGGGCGTCAACCTCGGAGAGCTGTTGATCTCACAGCCGGACACCGGCGAGCAGGCGTTGGAAATCTGCGATGCGTTGGTACGTTCCGGCGGCGTCGATCTGGTCGTCATTGACTCGGTGGCGGCGTTGACGCCGAAGGCGGAAATCGAAGGCGACATGGGCGATTCGTTGCCAGGCCTGCAGGCACGTCTGATGTCGCAAGCACTGCGCAAGCTGACCGGCAGCATCAATCGCACCAACACGCTGGTGATCTTCATTAACCAGATTCGCATGAAGATCGGCGTCATGTTCGGTAATCCCGAAACTACGACGGGCGGTAACGCGTTGAAGTTCTACGCATCGGTCCGTCTTGACATCCGCCGCACCGGTTCGATCAAGTCGGGCGACGAAGTGATTGGCAACGAAACCAAGGTCAAGGTCGTCAAAAACAAGGTAGCGCCGCCATTCAGGGAAGCGCATTTCGACATCCTGTACGGAGAAGGCAGTTCGCGCGAAGGAGAGATTCTCGATCTTGGCGCCGACCACAAGGTTGTCGAGAAATCGGGCGCTTGGTATAGCTACAACGGTGAGCGCATCGGCCAGGGCAAAGATAATGCGCGCAACTACCTGAAGGAACATCCGGAGATGGCGTACGAAATCGAGAACAAGGTTCGCGCCGCGCTCGGCGTGCCGGAACTGCCGCCTGTCAAGACCGAAACGGCCGCGAAGAAATCGGCTGCCAAGGAATTGAAGGAAGTCGAATAAGGCCGCTGGCGTCCGCGCAAGAACGGACGCCTTTTTCTCCTACTGTTTCCATTTCAGCGCCCGCGTTTTTCTCATATGCCAAAACCGCAAATGAGCCTCAAAGCCCGGGCGCTGCGTTATTTGTCGGCGCGCGAACACAGCAGGCTCGAGCTCGGTCGCAAGCTTGCGCGCTATGCGCAGGAAGGCGACGATGTCGAGGCCTTGCTGGATACGCTGGAAGCGTCAAAATTTCTGTCGCAAGAACGGTTCTCAGAATCCCTCGTCAATCGCCGTGCAGCGCGCTTCGGCAACAGCCGTATTCTTTCGGAACTCAAGAGCCATGGCATCACATCCGATGCGCTGAGCGCGGTCAAAGCCAATCTGGAAGAAGACGAAGCAGCGCGGGCAAGAGAAGTGTGGATGCGCAAATTCGGTCGTTTGCCTGCAAATGCCGACGAACGCGCTAAGCAGATACGGTTTTTGATGCAACGCGGGTTTTCTCATCGCGCAATTCGCGTCGCGATGCAGACGAAAGACTTGGAAGACGATTAAGGCGGGGAAGCGCTGCTTGGATCTGTCCGGCGACAGGTGCGTGAATCGGCGGTGGAGTGAAACGGGGCGGAAGCTTTCGTGCTTTCCGCCCCCTGTTTCGGCTGCGTCGATTGCAATCCAGTGTGTCAGTGGTTCATCAACGCTTTCACATGTACTGCCGTGCTGGAAGCCAATCCCTCAAGGCTGTAGCCGCCTTCCAATATCGATACGATTCTGCCTTCGCAGACTTCATCGGCAATCTTCATCAATTCACGTGTGATCCAGTCGTAGTCGCTGTCTTGCAGGTTCAGACCGGCCAGCGGGTCGAGGTGGTGCGCATCGAAACCGGCGGAGATGATGATTAACTCCGGGTTGAATTCGCGGATCGCCGGCAGCATCTCTGCCGCGATGCGGTCGCGGAACATGGCGGAGTCACAGCCGCGTGGCAACGGCACGTTGACAATATTGTGCGCGGTACCGGTTTCGGTGCGCGACCCGGTGCCGGGATAGAACGGCGACTGATGGCTTGATGCGTAGAACAGTTCCGGTCGATCGTAGAAAGCGGCCTGCGTGCCATTGCCGTGATGGACGTCGAAGTCGATGACGGCAACGCGCGACAGCTTGTGCACTTCGTACGCATAGGCAGCCGCAATGGCGACCTGGTTGTAGATGCAGAATCCCATCGCGCGATCCGGTTCGGCATGATGTCCGCAGGGACGCGTTGCGCAGAACACGTTCTTCGCTTCCTTGTTCATGACCGCATCCACGCCGGCACAGGCAGCGCCGACGCAACGCATCACGGCTTCCAGTGAGCCGGGCGACATGATCGTGTCGCCGCCGTCCAGCGGCACATAGCCGCGCGTCGGTGCGCTGTCTTCGATGTCGCTTACGAAATCCTCGGTATGGACGAGCAGCACCTGCTCGCGCGTGCCCATGGGGGCATCGCGCCATTCGATATCCGAAAATTCAGGTTTTCGCAGTGCCTGCACGACGGCTTTCAGGCGTTCCGGCGATTCGGGGTGGCTTGGGCCCGGAATGTGGTCCAGGCAGGCTTCGTGGGTATAGACCAGTGTCGTCATGATCATCGTATGCTCGGCTTGGCCGGCGTGCTCCTGTGAATGTGATGATGCCGCTGGCTGGCGGCAAGGGAAATCGTGCTGCGAACATTATAAGTGCTGGGGAACTGCGTCGACGTGGACGAACTCGCGGCCCTAATTGTTAAAAATGTTCAGAAATGCAAGAACCTGCGGGTGATCTGGCGACTTATGCAAGCGCAGCGGCTATTATCTAGGCTGGGTCGAGCGGGTCACTTTACGGCTTTCCCGTCATCGCAAATAAGTCGCGCCCATATAACTATCATCGACATTCGTCTTCAACCTTCATGACGCAACACCTTGCGCTTCGCTTTGCTGCAAAAACCGATGCGGGAAAAGTGCGCGCGCATAACGAAGACGCAATCGAATGGAATGACCGCAGCGGACTGGCAGTACTTGCTGACGGCATGGGCGGCTACAATGCAGGCGAAATTGCCAGCAGCATGGCGGCCACGACATTCAAATCCTTCCTCGAAGGCAGGCTGGACGAATCTGGCTGGTTGCGCAGTACGCAGAGCACACGCCAACTGGAGCGCCTGCTGGTCGATGCGGCAGAGGCGGCAAACCGGCGGATCCTTGCGGCGTCGCTGAGCCAGCCGGAATTCAGCGGCATGGGCACTACGCTTGTCGCGGCATTGTTTCGCCTGAACCGCTTGGTGCTTGCGCATATCGGCGATTCGCGTACTTATCGTTTTCGGCAAGGGATACTGACGCAACTGACACGCGACCATTCGCAGCTGCAGGAGCAGATCGATGCGGGTCTAGTCAGTCCGGAGTGGGCACGCTTTGCGCCGAACAAGAACTTGATTACGCGCGCGCTCGGCGTAGGAGATGAAATCGAAGTCGATACCAGCGTCCATGCCCTCGAACCCGGCGATCTATATCTGCTTTGTTCCGACGGCCTGTCCGACATGCTATCGACGGAACAAATCGTGGAGCTACTGAGCCAGGAATCAGATCTCGAATCCACCTGCGTAGATTTGGTGAATGCCGCCAATTACAACGGCGGGCGCGACAACATCTCTGTCATCCTGATCAAGGTCGATGGGATTGCAAGCCAGCCTGTTTTCCATCTCCGCGAGAGGGCGCTTTACTGGCTTAAATCCTGCATGCGCAAATGGCGCTAACGCTCATCGTGGCGCACGCGTCGGCATGTCATAAGCATTTTCCACGTTTCGCCATGCCGGCACGATATATAGAATTATCCGAATCAACATGGCCGTGATTATCCTGGAAAAAAATGGCGTCGTCCTGCAACATATTCCCCTGATCAAGGAGCGGATCACAATCGGTCGACGCACTTATAACGATATCGTGATCGACGAACCCGGTGTCAGCGCCGATCATGCGGAGTTGGTGTTCGCCTTGGGCGACCTGTACTTTCTGGATAAGGGCAGCACCAATG
>DATAHI010000264.1:0-8430 GCA_036263255.1 Oxalicibacterium sp.
ACCGCTTCCTGCAGCATGCGCTTTTCGTTGCGCGTGATGATTTCCGGCGCGCGGAGCTCCATCAGACGCTTCAAGCGGTTGTTACGGTTGATGACGCGGCGATACAGATCGTTCAGGTCAGAGGTCGCAAAGCGGCCGCCATCCAACGGCACCAGCGGGCGCAGTTCCGGCGGCAGCACCGGCAGCACTTCCATGATCATCCAGTCAGGCTTGATGCCCGAACGCTGGAACGCCTCCAGCACCTTCAGGCGCTTCGCGTATTTCTTGATCTTGGCTTCGGATTTGGACTCTTTCAGTTCCTGACGCAGCGTTTCCGCATCGCGGTCGATGTCGATCGAACGCAGCAATTCGCGGATACCTTCGGCGCCCATGAATGCGGTGAAGTCGTCGCCGTACTCTTCGTACTTGGCGGCGTAGTCGTCTTCCGACATGATCTGGCACTTCTTCAGCGGCGTCATGCCAGGATCGGTCACGACATAGGCTTCGAAGTACAGCACGCGTTCGATATCGCGCAGCGTCATGTCGAGCACCATGCCCAGACGCGACGGCAGCGATTTCAGGAACCAGATGTGCGCGGTCGGCGATGCCAGTTCGATGTGGCCCATGCGCTCGCGGCGCACTTTCGCCAGCGTGACTTCAACGCCGCATTTTTCGCAGATCACGCCGCGATGTTTCAGGCGCTTGTATTTGCCACACAGGCACTCGTAATCCTTGATCGGGCCAAAGATTTTTGCGCAAAACAAGCCGTCGCGCTCTGGCTTGAAGGTACGGTAGTTGATGGTTTCCGGCTTCTTAACTTCGCCGTAGGACCACGAACGGATTTTTTCAGGCGACGCCAGACCAATCTTGATCGCGTCGAATTGCTCGTTCTGCTGAACTTGCTTGAATAAATCGAGCAGTGCTTTCATGTATCACTCCAGTTGGCGTGAAAAACGCTGTTTCTAACGGGTGTCCGTACCGCCTGTTTTACCCTGTTCGCATGTGCGGGAGAGCTGGGCCACCGAGACCAAGTGCCGCACATACCGGGACAGGCGATGCGTCCGTACTGCTTAACTTCTAAACCTTGTACTGCTGTGTTCTTCGAAACTCGAAACTGCTGTTCTGACCAGTTGGGGACAGAGTAATTCGCCGCCTTCGCGGCTCACAAACTCTGTCCCTCAATCGAAGAGACGTCAGTCTCTTTCCAGATCAATATCGATACCCAGCGAGCGGATTTCCTTCACGAGAACGTTGAAGGATTCCGGCATGCCGGCGTCGATCACGTGATCGCCCTTGACCAGGTTCTCGTACACCTTGGTACGGCCGTTCACATCGTCGGACTTCACGGTCAGCATCTCTTGCAGCACATACGATGCGCCGTAAGCTTCCAGTGCCCAGACTTCCATCTCGCCGAAACGCTGGCCGCCGAACTGCGCCTTGCCGCCCAGTGGTTGCTGCGTGACCAGCGAGTAAGGACCGGTCGAACGTGCATGCATCTTGTCGTCAACCAGATGGTGCAGTTTCAGCACGTGCATGTAGCCGACCGTCACCGAGCGCTCAAACGCTTCGCCGGTACGGCCGTCGTACATCGTGACTTGGTTTTTCGACGGCGTCATGCCGAGCTTCTTCGCGATGTCGTCCGGGTAGGCCAGATCCAGCATGCGACGGATTTCGTCTTCATGCGCACCGTCAAACACTGGCGTCGCAAACGGAACACCTTGCTTCAGGTTGTCCGCGAGTTCCAAAATCTCGTCGTCCGAGAAGCTGTCAATGTCTTCCGACTTGCCCGACTCGTTGTAGATCGTCTTCAGGAACTTGCGCAGCTCAGCCGCCTTGGCTTGCGCTTGCAGCATTTCACCGATGCGCAGACCCAGGCCTTTCGCGGCCCAGCCCAAGTGCACTTCGAGAACCTGGCCGACGTTCATACGCGACGGCACGCCCAGCGGGTTCAGCACGATGTCGGCCGGCGTACCGTCCGCCATGTACGGCATGTCTTCCACCGGCACGATGCGCGAAACCACACCCTTGTTGCCGTGACGACCTGCCATCTTGTCGCCAGGCTGCAAACGACGTTTGACCGCCAGGTAGACCTTGACCATCTTCTGTACGCCTGGCGGCAGTTCGTCGCCTTGCGTCAGTTTCTTGCGCTTCTCTTCGAAGGCCAGATCGAACTGATGGCGCTTCTCGGCGATCGACTCCTTGATCGCTTCCAGCGCGTTCGCTGCATCGTCATCGGCCGGGCGGATGTCGAACCAGTGATACTTATCCAGATCGGCCAGGTAGTCCTTGGTGATCTTGGTGCCCTTGGCAATCTTCTTCGGACCGCCGTTGACCACTTTGCCGATCAACATTTTTTCCAGACGCTGGAAGGCGTCACCTTCGACGATACGCAGCTGATCGTTCAAGTCCAGACGATAGCGCTGCAGTTCATCGTCGATGATCTGCTGGGCGCGCTTGTCGCGCTGGATGCCTTCGCGTGTGAAGACTTGCACGTCGATGACAGTGCCGACCATGCCGGACGGAACGCGCAACGAGGTGTCTTTCACGTCGGATGCTTTTTCACCGAAGATCGCGCGCAGCAGCTTTTCTTCCGGTGTCAGCTGCGTTTCGCCCTTCGGCGTGACTTTACCGACCAGCGTGTCGCCGGCAGTTACTTCCGCGCCGATGTACACGATGCCGGATTCGTCCAGACGTGCCAGCTGGTTTTCCGCCAGGTTCGAGATATCGCGGGTGATTTCTTCCGCACCCAACTTGGTGTCACGTGCGACAACCGACAACTCTTCGATGTGAATCGAGGTGTAGCGATCGTCTGCCACGACCTTCTCCGAGATCAGGATCGAATCTTCGAAGTTGTAGCCGTTCCATGGCATGAACGCGACCAGCATGTTCTGGCCCAGCGCCAATTCGCCGAGGTCAGTCGATGCACCGTCGGCGATCACGTCACCACGTGCCACGCGATCGCCCACTTGCACGATCGGACGCTGGTTGATGTTGGTGTTCTGGTTCGAACGCGTGTACTTGATCAGATTGTAGATATCAACACCGACTTCACCTGCCGCAGCTTCGTCGTCATTGACGCGAATCACGACACGGCCTGCATCGATGTAGTCGACTACACCGCCGCGCAATGCCTGCACGGTGGTGCCCGAGTCGACCGCCACGGTACGTTCGATACCGGTACCGACGAATGCTTTCTCAGGGCGCAGGCAAGGAACGGCCTGACGCTGCATGTTGGCACCCATCAATGCGCGGTTCGCGTCGTCGTGCTCAAGGAACGGAATCAACGATGCCGCAACCGAGACAACTTGGCCTGGCGCAACGTCCATGTACTGAACGCGTTCCGGGGAGACCAGAATCGTTTCGCCCGCTTCACGCGCCGACACCAGTTCGTCGGACAGCTTGCCCGACTTGTCAATCGTCGCATTCGCCTGCGCGATCACATAACGGCCTTCTTCAATTGCGGACAGGTAGTCGATCTGGTTCGTGACTTTGCCAGCATCGACCTTGCGGTACGGCGTCTCGAGGAAACCGTATTCGTTCAGGCGAGCGTACAACGCCAGCGAGTTGATCAAACCGATGTTCGGACCTTCAGGCGTTTCAATCGGACATACGCGACCATAGTGCGTCGGATGCACGTCGCGCACTTCGAAGCCGGCACGCTCACGGGTCAGACCGCCTGGGCCCAGTGCGGAGACGCGACGCTTGTGCGTGATCTCGGACAGCGGGTTGGTCTGGTCCATAAACTGCGACAACTGCGACGAACCGAAGAATTCACGGATCGCAGCCGAAATCGGCTTCGAATTGATCAAATCATGCGGCATCAGGTTGTCCGCTTCGGCCTGGCCGAGGCGCTCCTTGACGGCGCGCTCGACACGCACCAAACCGGCACGGAACTGATTCTCGGCCAGTTCGCCAACACAACGCACGCGACGGTTGCCCAGATGATCGATATCGTCGACTTCGCCGCGGCCATTGCGCAACTCGACCAGAATCTTGATCACGGACAGGATGTCGTCGTTGTCCAGCGTCATCTTGCCGGTCAATTCATCACGGCCGATGCGGCGGTTAAATTTCATGCGGCCGACAGCGGACAGATCGTAGCGTTCTTCGTTGTAGAACAGGCCGTTGAACAGCGCCTCCACCGAATCTTCGGTTGGCGGTTCGCCAGGACGCATCATGCGATAGATGGCCACACGTGCGGCCATCTGGTCGGCGGTGTCGTCGGTACGCAGCGTTTGCGAAATGTAGGCGCCCTGATCCAGATCGTTGGTGTACAGCGTCTGGATGGAGTCGACCTTGGCTTCGCGCAGGCGTGCCAGCAATTCTTCCGTCAGCTCATCATTCGCGTTGGCGATGACCTCACCGGTGTCGCCATCAACGATGTTCTTCGCTAGCACGCGGCCCAGCAGATAGTCTTCCGGAACCGAAATGTGCTTGATGCCCGCGCCTTCGATGTCGCGCACGTGCTTGCTGTTGATGCGCTTGTCTTTCGCGACGATCACTTTGCCCGATTTGTCCGCGATATCGAAACGCGCTACTTCACCGCGCAGACGTTCGGCGACGAATTCCATTTCGGCGCCGTCTTCACGCAGCTTGAACTGATCGAAGACGAAGAAGTTTTCCAGGATCTGTTCCGGCGTCATGCCGATTGCCTTCAGCAGGATCGTGACCGGCATCTTGCGGCGGCGGTCGACGCGGAAGAACAGAATGTCCTTCGGATCGAATTCGAAATCCAGCCAGGAACCGCGGTAAGGAATGATGCGAGCAGAAAACAGCAGCTTGCCCGACGAGTGCGTCTTGCCGCGGTCGTGCTCGAAGAACACGCCCGGCGAGCGGTGCAACTGCGACACGATGACGCGCTCGGTACCGTTAATAACGAACGAACCGGTCGTCGTCATCAGCGGCAGTTCGCCCATGTAGACTTCCTGTTCCTTCATTTCCTTGACGACCGGCTTGGTCGGCGATTCCTTGTCCAGGATCACCAAACGGACTTTCGCACGCAATGGCGATGCAAAAGTCAGGCCACGCTGTTGGCATTCCTTGACGTCAAACGGCGGATCACCAAGCACATACGACAGGAACTCGAGCCGCGCAAAACCGTTGTGCGACACGATGGGGAAAATCGAGCTAAAAGCAGATTGCAAGCCTTCATTCTTGCGCTGAGACGGAATGGTATCTGCCTGCAAAAAGCTCGTGTAGGACTCGAGCTGCGTGGCAAGCAGGAACGGAACGTTGTGGACGTTAGCGCGTTTTGCAAACGACTTGCGAATGCGCTTCTTCTCAGTAAATGAGTAGTGCATGGACACTCCGTGAGTGACAGGGGGAAAAGGATGGAGATTTCAGGATTCAATGCGCCCGACTGCCGCCCTGCATATGCAAGTTGCCAGCCAGACATTAAAGCCTCAAAACTCAGTCCTCAAAAACCGCGGCGAGCCCACCAGATTACATCAACTCGACCCGGCTTGCTGCTGACGGCTAAAAACGACAAAGGAGCCAAAGCCGAACCACCCTTGCGGGCAGTTCCGTGCTTTGACTCGGGTACAGCTAAGGTGCGACGTACGACGCAGAAATCAAAATTACTTGAGATCTGCTTTCGCGCCAGCTTCTTCCAGTTTCTTCTTCGCTGCTTCTGCGTCGGCCTTGGCGATGCCTTCTTTGACTGGCTTCGGTGCACCGTCAACCAGATCTTTGGCTTCCTTCAGGCCCAGACCAGTGATTTCGCGAACTGCCTTAATGACGCCAACTTTGTTTGCGCCGACTTCGGACAGAACAACCGTGAATTCGGTTTGCTCTTCAGCTGCTGCACCGCCTGCAGCTGCGCCGCCTGCAGGACCAGCAACTGCCATTGCAGCTGCGGAAACGCCGAATTTTTCTTCGAACGCTTTAACCAGATCGTTCAGATCCATTACGGACATCGCGCCTACGGCTTCCAGGATGTCGTCTTTGCTAATTGCCATGTGAAACTCCTAAATTTTGTTGAATACCATCGAGATTGGTTTGACTGAAACCGAACAGCTCGCGCCAGGCGCGATTACGCTGCTTCGGCTTCTTTTTTGGCTGCCAGAGCAGCCAAGCCACGTGCAAAGCCGGAAACCGGAGCCTGCATGACACCCATAAGCTGGGCGATGAGGACTTCACGGCTCGGGATGCTGGCCAACGCTGCAACACCCGCCTTGTCGAGGGGTTTGCCTGCGTAGTTACCTGCCTTGACGACCAGCTTGTCGTTGCCTTTGGCAAAGTCGCTGATGACTTTTGCTGCAGCAACGGCGTCATCCGAGATCGAATAGATCAGCGGACCGGTCATTTCGGAGGCGAGACCAGCAAACGCGGTGCCTTCAACGGCGCGACGAGCGAGCGTATTTTTCAACACACGCAGGTACACACCTTCGGCACGCGCTTTGGCGCGCAGTTGTGTCAAGTTACCAACCTGGATGCCACGATATTCGGCCACGACGATGGTCTGCGCCGTTGCAACCTTGGCGGAGACTTCGGCGACGACGGCCTTTTTGTCATTCAGATTGAGACTCAAGATCAACCTCCAAAAATGATGTTCGGCGATTGCACAGTCGCGATCGACTGCCTGCCTTCCATCGGTTCGAACACGGCGTCCGAAGTTAGGAGTCCATACTGGCAAAACCAGCAAGAGAGCTGCAAAACTTGTTCGGGGTCACCATCTGCGCTGGGTATCGATCGTTGCCGATGCGATGTTTACCTTCGCACATTAAAAACATGCGCTCCGCCCAACGGTCTTTGATTGCCTGGATTGGCTTCACTGTTACCGAAGTCAATCCAGCCCAAAGATGCGCCCGTCACGCAATGCGACGGGACTTGATTCTGTTACTTAGGCTGCCAGCGTCGTTTGATCGACGCGCACACCCGCGCCCATCGTCGACGACAACGAAATCTTGCGCAGGTACACGCCTTTGCTCGTTGCAGGCTTGGCCTTGTTCAATGCGTCCAGCAATGCCAGCAAGTTCGATTTCAGCGCATCGTCCGAGAAGGACTTGCGACCGATCGTGGCGTGAATGATGCCCGCCTTGTCGGTACGGTATTGCACCTGACCGGCTTTTGCGTTCTTCACGGCGCCAGCGACGTCCGGGGTCACGGTACCAACCTTCGGGTTCGGCATCATGCCGCGCGGGCCGAGGATCTGACCCAGCGTACCGACGATACGCATCGTGTCTGGCGACGCGATCACGATATCGAAAGGCATGTCGCCCGCTTTGATGCGGTCGGCCAGATCTTCCATGCCGACGATGTCTGCGCCAGCTGCTTTAGCTTGCTCAGCCTTGTCGCCACTGGCGAAAACAGCCACGCGAACGGTCTTGCCGGTACCAGCCGGCAGCACGACGGAACCACGAACCACTTGATCCGACTTCTTCGCGTCGACGCCCAGTTGCACGGCGATATCGATCGATTCATCGAACTTAGCCGATGCGCATTCCTTGATCAGCGCAACTGCGTTGTCGAACGGATAGGCTTTGGTACGATCAACCTTGGCCTTGATTGCCTTGGCGCGTTTGGATAACTTAGCCATTACACACCCTCCACCGTGATACCCATCGAACGCGCAGAACCGGCGATCGTACGGACAGCAGCGTCCAGATCGGCAGCGGTCAGGTCCGGGGTTTTCAATTTAGCGATTTCTTCAGCTTGTGCACGCGTCAGCTTGCCAACCTTGTCGGTATGCGGCTTGGGCGAACCTTTTTGCACGCCCGAGTGCTTCTTGATCAGGAAGGTCGCAGGCGGCGTCTTCATCACGAAAGTGAAGGACTTGTCTGCGAACGCGGTGATCACGACTGGAATCGGCATGCCAGCTTCCATGCCTTGGGTCTGCGCGTTGAACGCCTTGCAGAATTCCATGATGTTCAGACCGCGCTGACCCAGCGCTGGGCCAATCGGAGGGGATGGGTTTGCTTTACCAGCCGGCACTTGCAGCTTGATAAAACCAACGATTTTCTTTGCCATGATGGCTCCTACATTGGTTGAGTGGTAGCGCCGGTTCGTTTGTCTTGCGACTTGCTACTGCGGCTCCTCTTGGTGGATTTCATGTTTCCATGACGCTCCAGCTGGGCGCTTGCTAATTCTTGTTGATCAATTCAGGAAGGCGTGCATTTCGCATCCTGTTCTGATCAGCCTGGGACAGAGTAGCGCTACGCTAAGCTCTGCCCTAGGGGTTAGACTTTCTCCACCTGCCCGAACTCGAGTTCAACCGGTGTCGCGCGACCAAAAATCGTGACGGAAACACGCACTTTGGATTTCTCGTAGTTGACTTCCTCGACGTTGCCGTTGAAATCGGTGAACGGACCATCCTTGATGCGGACCATCTCGCCCACTTCGTACAATACTTTCGGACGCGGCTTTTCGACGCCATCCTGCATTTGCTGCATCAACTTGTCGACTTCGTGCTGCGGAATCGGCGTCGGCTTGTTCGACTTACCGCCGATGAAA
>DATAHI010000265.1:0-4772 GCA_036263255.1 Oxalicibacterium sp.
GAAGAGGCGGTGGTATCGCATCTGCTGAAATCGAACTGCCTGGTGACCGGTCAGCCCGATTGGGCCAGCGTGCAAATCCGCTATGCGGGCGCTCCCATCGATCACGAAGGCCTGCTGCGTTACGTGATCGGCTTCCGCGAGCACAACGAGTTCCACGAACAGTGCGTCGAGCGCATCTTCATGGACATCCTGAAGCAGTGCAAACCGCAGAAGCTGTCGGTCTATGCACGCTATACGCGGCGCGGCGGACTCGACATCAATCCATGGCGCAGCAACTACAGCACCGCGCAGCCCCCATCGAACGCGCGCAGCGCGCGGCAGTAGGTGCGGTAACCAACGAAGCGACGCGTTTTGATGAGCTTGAATCGAACTTCGCTGATCGAGCGGCAGTCGGATGTGCAGTGCAAGGATGCCAACGACCATGAAAACGTATTTAACAAAGCGCGTCGATTGCACAACAAATAGAAGCAAGCATCGATCGGCGCTTGCCCGTTTCAGGCCTTATCCGAAAAAAATAAGCCTATAATCCCCGCAGAATCCTTTTTTGTGCGTCGCAACAATGAACCATCTGAGTCAGATTCTCCCTCCTGCCAACGTCGTGCTCGATCTGGATGTCTCAAGTAAAAAGCGCAGCTTCGAACAAGTCGGTCTGATCTTCGAAAACAATTGCGGCATCGCCCGTTCGGTGGTGTCCGACAATCTGTTTGCGCGTGAGCGTCTCGGTTCGACCGGTCTGGGCCATGGCGTCGCCGTGCCGCACGGTCGCATCAAGGGCCTGAAAGCGCCGCTCGCTGCCTTCGTGCGATTGAAGCAGCCGATCCCTTTCGAGTCGCCCGACGGCCAGCCGGTCAGCCTGCTGATCTTTCTGCTGATCCCGGATAACGTGACGCAGCAGCATCTGGAAATCCTGTCCGAACTGGCAGAGATGTTCTCGGATGAATCCTTCCGCCAGATGCTGGCAACGACCGACGATCCGGCTGCGGTGCATGCACGCCTGATCACCTGGCAGCCAGCGCTGCACGCCACGGCACACTGAACACGCTGCGCGCAAGCGCGCATTCCACCATGCCTTCATCGACTACGCTTACCATCCAGCAGCTGTACGACGACAACCGCGAAACGCTGCAGCTCGGATGGTTTGCCGGCTTCTCCGGTGGCGAGCGCCGCATTTCCGGTGACGCCACTTCCTCAGCCGACCAAGTCGGCCACCTGAACCTGATTCACCCCGGCCGCATCCAGATCTTCGGGCATCAGGAAATCGATTACTACAAGCGTCTGTCGCCACGTTCACGCGCCGACCAGACTGCAGAACTGGTCGCCGGCAAACCGCCAGCCTTCATCATTGCGCAGGGCCTGGAAACGCCGCCGGACATCATGACCGAGTGCGACGAGCAGAATATTCCATTGTTCTCGACGCCGCTGCCGGCAGCGCAGGTCATCGATTACCTGCGCGTCTACCTGTCGAAGAAACTGGCGCAGCGCATCACCATGCACGGCGTGTTCATGGACGTGCTGGGCGTGGGCGTGCTGATCACTGGTGAATCGGGACTCGGCAAAAGCGAACTGGGCCTGGAACTGATCTCCCGCAATCACGGCTTGGTGGCCGACGATGCGGTCGAATTCGCGCGCATCGCACCGAACATGATCGAAGGGCGCTGCCCGCCACTCTTGCGTAACCTGCTCGAAGTGCGCGGCCTCGGCCTGCTCGACATCAAGACCATCTTCGGCGAGACCGCAGTGCGCCGCAAGATGAGGCTGAATCTCATCGTGCACCTGGTTCGCCGCAGCACGCTCGAGGAACATTACGAGCGTCTGCCGATGACTTCGCAGACAGAAGAAATTCTCGGCCTGCCGATCCGCAAGGTTGTCATTCCGGTCGAAGCAGGCCGCAACCTTGCCGTGCTGCTGGAAGCTGCAGTGCGCAATACCATCCTCCAGATGCGCGGCATCGATACGTTGAAAGACTTCATCGTGCGTCAGCAGAAGGCGATGGAAGGCGACGGCGAATAAAGCCGTCGCAAACATACGCCAGCCCGTACTTCGCATCGCGCATGCATACGGTATGATGACCGCCATGCGTATCATTCTGATCACAGGCATTTCCGGCTCGGGAAAATCGGTCGGCCTCCACGTACTCGAGGATGCCGGCTATTTCTGCGTCGACAATCTGCCACCAACGCTGCTGCGCGCGCTGGTCGCCGAGCGCGCCGTAGAGCATTGCCAATCGCTGGCGGTGGCAATGGATGCCCGCAGTGCGCGTTCGCTGAGCGATCTGCCGGCCGATATCGCATGGTTGCGCGAACAGGGCCACGACGTGAAAGTGATCTTCCTGACCGCGAAAACCGATGCACTGATCGCGCGTTTCTCCGAAACCCGCCGCAGCCATCCGCTGTCGCACCGCAGCGCTCCCGGCGATATGCCGGACGATGTGATGACCCTGACCGAATGCATCCGCGAAGAACGCGAGATGCTGGCCGGCGTGGAGGAAATCGCGCACGTCCTCGATACGTCAGGCATGCGTGCCAACAAGCTGCGCGCATGGATCAAGAGCTTCATCGCCAGCGAGCGTTCGCCGATGACGCTGCTGTTCGAATCCTTCGCTTTCAAATTCGGCGTGCCGCTCGACGCAGACCTCGTGTTCGATGTGCGCATGCTGCCTAATCCCCATTACGACGACGTGATGCGCCCGATGACGGGTCGTGATCAACCGGTGCAGGACTTCTTGCAAGCACAACCCGACGCGATGCAACTGTTGGACGACATTCGCGGCTTCGTCGAAAAATGGCTGCCTGCGTTCAAGAACGACAACCGCAGTTATTTGACGGTCGCCATCGGCTGCACCGGCGGCCAGCATCGTTCCGTCTTCATGGTGGAGCGCCTGACCCAATACTTCCGCGCGACCGAGCACGTGCTGCTGCGGCATCGCGAACTCGACTGATTTCACTCGCCGCATATTCAGCGCAGCGACCGTTCATTCTTCACCATGCCTGACAACGACCACTGGCTTCCGCTGTTTCCCCTTAATGCCGTACTGTTTCCCGGCGGCGTTTTGCCACTGAAGGTGTTCGAAACGCGCTATATCGATATGGTGCGCGCATGCATGAAGCGCGAAGCGCCATTCGGCGTGGTGCTGATCAAATCCGGCAAGGAGGTCGGTGCCGCCGCGGAACCAGAAACGATAGGCTGTCTCGCCCACATCATTGACTGGGATGCGTCCCAGCTCGGTGTGCTGATGCTGCGCACGCGCGGCGGGCAGCGCTTTCGGATTCTCGAAACCCGCACCTGCGCCGATCAGCACGTGGAAGCGCGCATCGAATTGATCGCCGACGACGCGACAGTGCCGCTGATGCCCGAGCAGGAGGCAAGTGCCAACATGCTGCAGCTGGTGATCGAAGATATCAACGCCAAGGGCCGCGAGGAAAAGGCATCGGAATTCGTCAGCCCTTTCCCGCAAACGCTGCAGCTGGACGATGCAGGATGGGTTGCCAACCGCTGGAGCGAAATCCTGCCGATTCCGCTGAAGGCACGTCAAAAGCTGCTGGAACTGCAGGATCCACAAAGCAGGCTGGCAATCATCTGCCAGTACCTGCAGCAGCACGACATTATTTGAATTTCATCTCAACCTGGCCGGACAACGGATCCGGCTCGCGGAAGACTGCCAGCAGCAATTTTTTTATCGGAGCCGGCAATGGCGCATCGCGCAATGCGTGCGATGCATACCAAACGTGATCATCTTCCGTTACGCGCTGCTGCCTTGACGCGAGCCGTATTTGATACGGCGTGATGTGCAGCTTGAAGTGCGTAAAGGTATGCGACAGCAGCGGCAGACGTTCCACCGAAGATGCCGTGCCGTAGGATGCAATTGCCGCATGCAAGGCATCTTCTGCCACACCGTCTGTCGTCATCCCCATTTCCGGCAGGGACAGCAGACCGCCCCAGATACCTGTATCGGGTCGCTGCTGCAGCAGCACCTGCTCACCGTCGGTGACGACCAGCATCGCAGTCCGCTTCTCGGGCACCGCCTTTTTCGGCTTGCGTACCGGCAGTTCGTCGGTGCGCCCAGTCGCATACGCCACACATCGCTGCGCCAGCGGGCAGCGATGGCAATCGGGCCGGCTGCGTGTGCACAGCGTCGCGCCGAGATCCATCAAACCCTGCGTATACGACTCGATACCCTGCTCAGGCAACAGCGCTACTGCACGCAGCCACATCGCTTCCTCAACCTGTCTTTCACCCGGATAACGATCGATGCCGAACACGCGCGCGAACACGCGCTTGACGTTGCCGTCCATGATCGCGGCGCGCGTGCCGTAGGAAAACGCAGCGATCGCCGCCGCAGTAGAGCGGCCGATGCCAGGCAACTGCTCAAGCAATAAGGGATCCGACGGAAAGACGCCGCCGTATTGCGCGACCACCGCCTGTGCGCACTTGTGCAGGTTGCGCGCTCGGGAGTAATAGCCGAGCCCGCTCCAGTGCGCCATGACGTCTTCGATCGGCGCGCCGGCGAGCGCCTGCACGGTCGAAAAACGTAGAAGGAATCGCTCGTAATAAGGGATGACGGCAGCGACCTGCGTCTGCTGCAGCATGATCTCGGACAGCCACACGCGATAGGCATCGCGCGTATTCTGCCAAGGCAGCGCATGACGACCGTGCTGCTTTTGCCACCCAATGACATCCTGCGCAAAGGCGGGATCGCGCAAGCCGTCATGCGACTCGCCTGCGTGTGCTTGTTTGCCTGGGGATGCTGCGGACTTCTTCTGGTTTTTCTTTTG
>DATAHI010000266.1:0-2984 GCA_036263255.1 Oxalicibacterium sp.
CGAGATTGAACGGGCCGCGCAGCACCGGCGCCTTGTAATGCAGCGCCAATTCAGCATAGATGACGATCGGATCGAGCGCGCGTTGTTTGCATAGAAAGTTGTACCAGCGATTGCCGATCGCAACGTGGCCGATTTCATCGCGCAGGATGATGTCGAGAATTTTTGCTGCCGCCTGATCGCCTGCCTGCGCAAGTTTCGCACGCATCTGCGGAGAGGCGTCCAGTCCGCGTGCCTCGAGCGTTCGCGGCACCAGCGCCATGCGGGCAAGTATGTCTTCACGCGTTTTTTCCGCCATTTCCCACAGGCTGTTATGCGCCGGGAAATCGCCGTAGCGGTAGCCCAGCGTGTGCAGATGCGCACACAGCAGCGAAAAATGCAGCGCTTCCTCGGCCGCGACTTTCAGCCAGTCCGTGTAGTAATCGGGCGGCATGCCGTCGAAACGCCAGAGCGCATCCAGCGCGAGGTTGATCGCATTGAATTCGATATGCGTAAGTGCATGGATCATCGCCGCGCGCCCTTCCGCCGTCGCCATCGAACGATGCTGCACCTGCTTGGGCGGGATCAGTTCCGGCCGCGGCGGCCGTCCCGGCGCGAAATCGTGTTGCGGCAATTGACTTGCGCTGTCGAGCTGCAATTCGCCCGCTTGCCAGGCGGTGGCCATCGCCATTACACCGGCGGCCTTAGCCTGTGCGTCGCACTGCAGCGCCCAGGCACGTGCGGCGGTACGCAGTTCATTGCGCGATTCGGTCGGTCCTTGGGACGAAGAAATGGTGATCGACATGACGAGTAACGTAAAATACCGGCTTTGATTTTCCGCACACCACGCGATGCGGCAGAGAATCTGTTGTCCCCGATCAAGGACTTTTGTTTAACGAAGTCGGCCCCATGTGGGCACATTGAGCCGCGCGGTGCGCACTACCGATGCGTTGCACCGAACGCCGTCGCCCGGATGGCCGGGCAATTTTACTGAAATTATGGCTATCTACCAATTGGGCGAACACGCGCCCGACATCGCTCCGTCCGCTTACATTACCGACAGCGCTTCCATCGTGGGCCGCGTCCGAATTGAAGAGCACACCAGCGTTTGGTTCGGCGTCACCGTGCGCGGCGACAATGAAGACATTCACATTGGCAAGAACTGCAATCTGCAGGAAGGCGCGGTATTGCATGCCGACCCGGGCTTTCCGCTGACGCTGGCCGACAACGTCAGCATTGGGCACCAGGCGATGGTACATGGCTGCACGGTCGGCGAAGGTTCATTGATCGGCATTCAGGCGGTGATCCTGAACGGCGCAAAGATCGGCAGGAACTGCTTGGTCGGCGCCGGCGCGCTGATCACCGAAGGGAAGGAGTTTCCCGACAACTCGCTGATCGTCGGCGCGCCGGCACGTGTCGTGCGCACGCTGACTGAAGAAGACATCGCGCGTCTGGCGCGCATCGCAGACGGCTACGTAAGGCGCAGCCGCGACTTCAGAAACACATTGAAACGCATTGGATAACCATGACCGACACCCTGCAGAAATTTGTCTTTGAAGACGCTTACGTACGCGGCGAACTGGTCGACCTGTCGGAAACCTGGAAGCAGGTACAGGCGCGGCGCGCCTATCCGCAAGCGGTGAAGACCGTACTGGGCGAAATGCTGTCGGCTGCGGCCTTGCTGTCGGCCAACCTCAAGTTCAACGGTGCGATCGTGATGCAAATCCACGGCGACGGTCCGGTGCGGCTGCTGGTGGTTGAGTGCGATTCGGAGCTGAATCTACGTGCCACCGCCAAACTCTCCTCGGAAGAAGCCGAGATCGCGGATGATGCAACGCTGCGTCAGCTGGTCAATGCGCATGGCAATGGGCGCTTCGTCATCACGCTCGATCCGAAAGACAAGCTGCCGGGCCAGCAAGCGTATCAGGGCATTGTGCCGCTGGACGGTGACTCTGTCGCAACCGTAATCGAAAACTATATGCTGCGTTCGGAACAGCTGGACACCAAGCTGTGGCTGGCGGCGAACGATACGGTATCGCGCGGCCTGCTACTGCAAAAGTTGCCGCACGATGGAGGCCTCGCGCCGAGCGGCGCCAATCCCGATCTCGAGGCTTGGGACCGTACGGTGATGCTTGCCTCGACGCTGAAGCAGGAAGAATTGCTGGCGACCGACATCGAAACGGTGATGCGTCGTCTGTTCTGGGAAGAAACGATCCGCGTATTCGATCCACGCCATCCGCATTTCCAGTGCAATTGCACGCGCGAGAAAGTCGGCAATATGCTGAAAATGCTGGGCCGCGACGAGATCGATTCTGCGCTTGCCGAACTGGGCAAACTCGCCATCGATTGCGATTTTTGCGGGCAGCATTATGAATTCGACCCGGTCGACTGCGCGCAATTGTTTACCACCGACGCTTCGGTGAAAACCATGATCCCGGCAGGGCCTGCCAAGCACTAGAATAAAAAACGCCGCACATTGCGGCGTTTTTTAATGCTTGGCCCCGGTATCACTCGCAGCTGCGGCCGGCGGCGCTTGCGGCGGAGAAGACGCGGTCGGCTCCGTCTTCTTGTTCGGATCAAGAATCTGCACGAAGACTTCGTTGTCCTTGATCATGCCGAGTTCGTAGCGTGCACGTTCTTCCACCGCGCCCGTGCCTTCCTTCAAGTCCTGTACTTCCGAATTCAGCTTCGCATTGCGTGCGCTCAATTCGTCATTCTTCTTCTGCGCGGCCGCAACTTGCTGCTCCATGTCCCATACGCGCAGCCAGCCTCCCTTGCCCAGCCATAGCGGATACTGGATCAGAACGACCAGTGCGGCGAGGCAAAGAATGATGAGGCGCATGAGAGTGCAGGAAGAATGCCGGCCGCGTTGAGAGCGGCCGGCGGCGGGATTACTTCAGGTTGTAGAACGCGTTGCGGCCGGGATAGCTGGCGATGTCGCCCAGGTCTTCCTCGATACGCAGCAACTGGTTGTACTTGGCCATGCGGTCCGAACGCGACATCGAGCC
>DATAHI010000267.1:0-3656 GCA_036263255.1 Oxalicibacterium sp.
AGCGATCCTGAAGTGGCGAGAGCGGCAGAGGCCTTGGAAGCTGCAGCCAGGCAGCCCGAGCAGTTCGACACGGTGCTGACCAATCTGACCGCCGCATTGCGCGAGCGCTTGTCGACGCTGGAAACCGACCAGCGCGCCGCCGAATTCATCACAGGCACCTGGGCACGTGTGCTCGCGTATGTGAGCCAGCATCCTGAAATCGATCCGAAGCCGTATCTTGATGCCATCCCGGAATTGATCTGGAGCGTACAAATCAATCTGGATGCCGGCGAACGTGGTGCACTGATGCGGCTGCTGCCGAAACTGGCTGCGCGCGTACGCGAAGGGGTATCGTTGATCCGCATGCCGGAAGCCGCTTCGCGTTCCGTGCTCGACTCCTTGATGGAAATGCATACGCAGGTCTTGCGTGCTACGCCCGACCCGCTGCAATACTCGATGCGGCTAGGCAGTCTGGTCCAGCATTTCTCCGGACTCAAGTTGACGAACGGCGACGATACGGTCGCGGCCTTGCGTGCGCCAGGCGTTTCGGTAGAGCGCGTGCGGGCGTCGCTGCGCCAGTTCCAGGTGAAGGCCCATACGTGGGCCGACGGCGATATCGGTATGCTGACCAGCAGCGATGCGAAATGGTTGGCCGGCATGCTGGCCGGTACTGCAATCGAATGGTGGTCGGAGCAGCAGCGTTATGTGCGCGCCGCACTGATGTGGGTGGACGAGGCCAAGTCCTTCTATTTATTCCGCGTCGATCCGAGCGGTTGCGAAGAAGGCGAGCCCAATCTGCTGATCTATTCGTCGATCTCGCTGATCAGGGCGTTGCGCGAGGGATCGGTCGGCCTGCTTGAGCCGGCGCCGATATTTGAACGCGCCATCGAATCCCTTTTGCGCAAGGATGAAGCGCAGCCGCTGGAGGACGTAGCCTAGCGGCTGCTGTCGCGCTTGCTCACCGCATCACTTGATGATTTTGTAGCAGGGCTTGTATTCCTTGCCGGGCAGTTTCATTCGACCTTGCTTGACGAAGTCCGTCAGTAGCGCATCCATCGGCTCCATGATGCTGATGTCGCCGTGAATCTCGAACAAGCCTTTTTCCTCAATCGCCCGAATTCCCTGTTCCTTCACGTTGCCGGCGACCACGCCGGAGAATGCACGGCGCAAATTTGCCGCCAGCAGATGGCGCTCCTGGTTCTTGTGCAAGGAGAGATTGCGCATGTTTTCGTGCGTCGGCAGGAACGGTTCCTGGAAGGCGTGATCGATCTTCAGCGCCCAGTTGAAGTAATAGGCATCGCCTTTCTGCTTGCGGAATTCGCGTACGCGTGCGATGCCGGCCTGCATTTCGCGCGCCACTTCGGCAGGATCGCCGACGATGATGCGGTACAGGTTCTGCGCTTTTTCGCCGAGCGTCACGTTGATGAAGCGGTCGATCTGACGGAAGTAATCTGCCGAGCTTTCCGGACCGGTGAAGATGAGGGGGAAGGGGATGCCTTCATTGTCCGGATGCAGCAGGATGCCGAGGATGTACAAAATCTCTTCGGTGGTACCGACGCCGCCGGGGAAGACGACGATGCCGTGTCCGATGCGCACGAATGCTTCCAGGCGCTTTTCGATGTCCGGCATGATGACGAGATCGTTGACGATCGGGTTCGGTGCTTCTGCGGCGATGATGCCGGGTTCCGATATGCCGAGATAACGTCCGCAGTGATTGCGCTGCTTGGCGTGGCCGATCGTTGCGCCTTTCATCGGACCTTTCATCGCACCCGGGCCGCAACCGGTGCAGACGTCAAGACCGCGCAGGCCGAGATGGTAGCCGACCGCTTTCGAGTAATCGTATTCGATGCGTGAAATCGAGTGGCCGCCCCAGCACACGACCAGATTCGGGTTCAGGTGAGGATGCAGCACTTTCGCATTGCGCAGGATGTAGAAGACAGCGTCGGTGATGCCGACCGACAAGGTCATGTCGAACGCCGGATTGGCATCGATTTCCTCGTGGACGAACAGGATGTCGCGCAGCACGCTGAACAGGTGTTCGTGGATGCCCTTGATCATCTTGCCGTCGACAAAAGCACTGGCCGGCGCACCTTTGATGTCGAGCTTGATGCCACGCTCGCGCTGGATGATGTTGATGTCGAAGTTGCTGAAGCGCTCCAGCAGCTCCTTGGCGTCGTCGGTTTCGTTGCCGCTGTTGAGTACCGCGAGCGCGCAGTTGCGGAACAATTGATAAAGGCCACCGTTGCGCGTATCGAGCAGTTTGTGGACTTCTGATTTGGACAGGATGTCCAGGCGACCTTCGGGGGAAAGCTGGGTATCGATTACTTCGAGAGTCATGAGCCTGAGTTTCTGGTTTGTATTTGTTATGTGATGTAAAGGACGTGCGATATTCGCCCAGTATAACCGGGCGAAGAGATCACATCGGGGAAGACGCCAAGCGTGCGGGCGAGATCAGGTCTGGCGCGGCGAAAAACTGAAGGCGGATTTCAGCGCGTTGTAGGCCTTCTGCGCGACGTTGCTGCCGGCGGCCTCGGTTTGCACGAGCACGACGTACAAGTCGCCGGCCGGTTCGCCGGGAATGCCTTTGCCCTTCAGGCGCAGCTTGCGGCCGAACGCCGAGCCGGGTGGAATCGTGACCTGAACGGACCCTGCCGGCGTCGGCACATTGACCAGTGCGCCGAGCGCGAGGTTGGTGTGGGACAGCGGAATATCGAGATAGATGTCACGGCCTTCGACGCGATAGCGGCGGTGCGGCCGGATCACGACGTCCAGATACAGATCGCCGTCGCGGCCTTCGCCCATGCCCGGAAAACCCTGGCCGGCAAGGCGCAGGGTCTGGCCGCTGCGCAAGCCTTTCGGAATGCTGACTTTCAGCGTCCGCTTGCTGACGATCGGCGCGCCGTATTCGTCGGTCACATAGGTCGGCATCGAGACGTTGCGCCAAGTGCCGGTATAGGCTTCCTCGACGTCGATCTGCACCTTCGCGCGTTGATCGCTGCCGTGCACGTTCAGGCCGCGGTGGCGCGGCATGGCGGAAGGGCGGCCCATGATTTCGCCGAGGATGTCGCCGAAGCTGTCGTCGTGGCGTGGTGGCGGAGCAGTTTCGGTCTTGGGCTGCTTCGGTGCGGCGCTGGCCGGGCGGCGCGCGGCCTGCGGCTTGGCTTCGCTGCGGCTTTGGCTGGTGTAACTGGGGCAGGGGATCAGATCATAGGCTGCGCGCGTGGCGGGATCCTTCAATATCTTGTAGGCCTCGCCCACTTCTTTGAAGCGCAACTCGGCCAGCGGCTCGCGGCTGACATCCGGATGGTATTTGCGTGCCAGCCGCCGGTAAGCTGCCTTGATAGCTTCCGGTGTCGCGGTGCGCGGTACGCCTAGCGTCTTGTAGTGATCCTTGTATCTCATCGGTCGTATGCTTCGGTCGCAATCTCAATGTACGTTCGGGCTGCCGATAAGGCGATGCTTGATGAAAGCATTCTGCCATTGTTGCCGCGTTGTTTATCTTTGGAACAAGGCGGTAATTTCTCTTCACTTAATGCGATAAAGATAAAAAACGGTAGAGAATCATCGTCATTTTGTTATCTATTCGTCAATGAGACATAAAGCTCGAGCCGGCGTTCCCCGGACTTTTCGCAGCAGCGATGTCGATCTTCAGCCATTTCCATGTCGGGAACACATTT
>DATAHI010000268.1:0-4096 GCA_036263255.1 Oxalicibacterium sp.
CCGCTTTCAAGATCGGCACGGTCGGTAGCGTCGAGAACGTTGCTGCCATCGCCGAGATCGTGTCCGACTACGCCGACATTCCGCTGGTATTCGACCCCTTCCTGTCGTCGCTGCCGCAGGACGCGCCGGAAGCGGAAGAAATGGTGATGGCGGTGCGCGAACTGCTGATTCCGCAGACCACATTGCTGATCGTCTCGTCAGCGGAACTGAACCGCATCGCCGAAACATGGCGCGAACCATCGGAAGAGGACATGGTGGCCGTCGACGTGATGCGGCTCATCGAGCTCGGTTGCGAGTACGTATTTGTCACCGGCACGCCTTCCGATCTGACCGACGTCGCCAACACGCTGTTCGACGAAAACGGCGTGATTCGCCATGACAACTGGCAACGCATCTCCGGTTCCTACAGTGGATCGGGCACCACGCTTTCCGCAACCATTGCAGCGCTGCTCGCGAATGGCCTCGATGTGCCCGAGGCGATATTCGAGGCACAGGAATTTACCGTCGCTTCGATCGCCAATGCGCAGCGCCTGGGCATGGGACGGCTGGTGCCGGACCGCTATTTCTGGACGCGCGAAACCGATGAAGAAATCGATCCCGGCAATGCGCCGGCAATGCAATAGCTCTTCTTTCCTGCACATCCCACGCATGACATCTCATAACGACACTCTGTTCGCCCGCGCGCAACGCAGCACGCCGGGCGGCGTCAATTCGCCGGTGCGCGCCTTCCGATCGGTCGGCGGCACGCCGCGCTTCATTACGCGCGCCGAAGGCCCTTACTTCTGGGATGCCGACGGCAAGCGCTACATCGACTACATCGGTTCATGGGGTCCGGCCATCGTCGGCCATGCGCATCCCGAGGTCGTCAAGGCCGTGCAGGAAGCTGCCGCGCGCGGGCTGTCCTTCGGCGCGCCGACGGAAGCGGAAATCCAGATGGCGGAAACCCTCTGCACACTGGTGCCTTCGATAGAACAAGTACGATTGGTATCGAGCGGTACGGAAGCGGCGATGAGCGCCCTGCGCCTCGCCCGCGGCGCGACCGGACGCGACATGATCGTCAAGTTCGAAGGCTGCTATCACGGCCACGCCGACTCGCTGCTGGTCAAGGCGGGCAGCGGCCTGCTTACGTTCGGCAATCCGACCTCGGCCGGCGTACCGGAAGATTTTGCCAAACACACGCTGGTGCTCGACTACAACGATCTGCAACAACTAGAAGATGTGTTTGCGAAGATGGGTGAACGCATTGCCTGTGTGATTGTCGAGCCGGTCGCAGGCAATATGAACCTGGTGCCGGCGACGCCGGATTTTCTGCAAGCGATGCGGCGCGTTTGCAGCCGCTATGGCGCGGTATTGATTTTCGACGAAGTGATGTCCGGTTTCCGCGTCGCGCTCGGCGGTGCACAGGCGCTGTACGGCATCACGCCCGATCTGACGGTTCTGGGCAAGGTGATCGGTGGCGGATTACCTGTGGCGGCGTTCGGCGGACGCGCTGACATCATGAAGCATCTGGCGCCGCTCGGCTCGGTGTATCAGGCTGGCACGCTGTCTGGCAATCCGGTCACCGTCGCGGCCGGTTTGGCAACACTGCAAATTATTCAGCAGCCCGGTTTCTACGAGTCGCTCACAGCGCAGACGCGCAAGCTGGTACAGGGCCTGACAGTCGCAGCAAAGGAAATGGAAATTGCGTTCTGCGCCGATGCGGTCGGCGGCATGTTCGGCCTTTACTTCGCGCCGGAAATTCCCCGCTCGTACGCTGCGATGATGGAGTGCGACAAGACGCGCTTCAACAGCTTCTTCCATTCAATGCTGGAAGCGGGCGTGTATCTTGCGCCCTCCGCTTTCGAAGCCGGTTTCGTTTCGGCCCAGCATGACGACGCGACCATCGCCGCGACGCTGAAGGCCGCGCGCGCCGCTTTTGCCGAGCTGATCTCGGACGATTGATCACAAGGATGCGCCTCTGGCGCATCCTTCATCAGGTCAGCCAGCCGCGTTTGCGGAAGTACCACATTGGGATCCAGGCGCTCGCCACCATCAACGCCACCGTGTATGGATAGCTCCATCCGCGAAGGAATTCCAGTTCCGGAAACTTGAGGTTCATGCCGTACACGCTCGCAACAAGCGTCGGTGGCAGCAGTGCTACGCTGGCAACCGAGAAAATCTTGATGATCTTATTCTGGTTGATGTTGATGAAACCGACCGTTGCATCCATCAGGAAGTTGATCTTGTCGAACAGGAAGGCGGTATGGCCGTCCAGCGATTCGATGTCGCGCAGAATCTGACGCGCCTCTTCGAACTGATCCGCGTTCAGCAGACGACCACGCATCAAAAAGCTGACCGCACGGCGCGTATCCATCATATTGCGGCGGATGCGTCCGTTCAAATCCTCTTCATGCGCAATGGCATTCAGGGCTGCTGCGGCATCCTGGTCGGTGATGTCTTTCTGCAGCACACGATGGCTGACTTCTTCCAGTTCCTGATAGATGCCTTCCAGCGCATCCGCCGAATATTCGGCATCGGTCGCGTACAGATCGAGCAGCACGTCCTTGTAATCGGCGATCGACCCCGGCCGCGAGCGCGCGCGCAGGCGCACCAGGCGGAAGATCGGCAAATCGTCGGAATGCACCGAGAACAGCATGTTCTTGGTCAGAATGAACGCCACGGTCACGACGCCGGATGGGCCTTCTGCGGTCGGGCCGTCGTCATCCAGCAGGAAGTCGGTGCGCAAATGCAAGTCGCCGTTTTCGGCTTCATAGTAACGGGCCGAAGCTTCGATGTCCTTGACCTCGTCCTCACCCGGCAAGGTCACGCCATAGATGCTCTTGACCCAGCTGCGTTCCTCATCGTTCGGGTCAGTCAGATCGACCCAGATCGGCATCACGTTTTCCAGATCAACACGTGTTTCGATGTTGACCTGATTCAAGCGACCGTTCTGCAGCACGAATACGTTAATCATAAGCTCTCCCAGTCGCAACAAAAGCCTTGAACGAGGCGCAAGCAACCACAACAGCCTGCAGCACCGCCGCAGGCATATCCAATATCATCGGGGAATGCGGCCATTGCTGGCCAAGGCGCACCCACCCGCCGTATCCGGCGAGAAGGCGCTGGAGAGCATCAGCGTCGAGCGCTATCTCGCGGAGGGGGACCGTTGCATACACGGTCGACAACTTGAAGAAGGACTACCCAAGTCGGGTCTCCAAAAACGAAAACAGCGCAAGTGTACTGATAAGCCTGATTGCAGGCAAGCCAATTACCCGCTGCCGGACCGGCGGCGGCGAAAGCAATCGGAAATTTACAGGACGGATGTGACGCCGCAATGAAAAGCGCACTGCATCAACCGGTCAGCGCGGCAACTCCGCGGAATTCATGCGGCGCAGGATCAGCGCCGTGCGCCGCGCCAGATAATCCGAACCGCGATGCTGATCGTAGAAGCGGGGCCGCGGCAGCATGACCGCCATGCGCGCCGCCTGCTCGGGGCTGAGCTGCGCGGCGGAAATGCCGTAATAATGCCGCGCGGCCGCTTCCGCGCCGAATATGCCAACACCCCATTCCACACTATTCAGATAGATCTCGAAGATACGCTCCTTGTCCATCCAGAACTCGAGCATGTAGGTGATGATGACTTCCTGGCCCTTGCGCACATAGCTACGCTCGCCCGACAGAAAGAGGTTTTTCGCCAGCTGTTGTGTGATCGTCGATCCGCCAGCGACCACTTTGCCCTTCTTGGTATTTTTTTCGTAGGCTTTCTCCATCGCCTGCCAGTCGATGCCATCGTGCTCGGAGAAGTTTGCATCCTCGGACGCAATGATCGCGCGCTTCAGGTTGTTCGAAATGCGGTTATACGGTACCCATACATGCTTGATCTCCGCATTCGGATTTTTTTCGCGCAGCAGCGAAAGCTGATGACGCATGAAGCTCGTCGAACCCGGATTGTGATTGACCCACCAGCCGATCTGCAGAAAGAAATAAAGCTGCGCCAACAGCACAGCGGCGACAGGCACCAGGATCAGCCAGAACAGCAGCTTGCGCAGGATTTTCATGTGCGATGCAAGACCGGAAGAATGACGAACGGCACTCAGGCGTGCGTCTGCAGCTGCTG
>DATAHI010000269.1:0-10182 GCA_036263255.1 Oxalicibacterium sp.
CGGTAGGCAATCCAATCAAACTGTCCGATAGCCCGACCGAGGTGACGCGTTCGCCATTGCTGGGCGAGCATAACGAGGAAGTGTTGGCGCAACTCGGATACAACGCCGCGCAGATCGCAGAACTGCGTGCAGACGGTGTAATTTCCTAAGGCATTGATTATGTTGTCAAAAGCCCCCTCGACGAGGGGGCTTTTTTTTGGTCAAATGCAAGCGACCTTATCTTGCTTGGCGGCATCCTGCTCATAACGCGGATGCAGGCCGGGCGACGATTAAGGGTTTTCGTCATCCGGCAGTACGGCGCGATTTTCCTAGGGGATTGCTGCAAGCTTGAGTAATATGTACTTCAGATCATGTGGAAAATTGACCGAGGTCAATGCTCATGCTACGGGAGCGTCGATAACATACGCGCACCCGAGGAAACGCAAGTTATGCAAAAAAAAGCATATATGATGTTTTTAAGGGGGGAATGATGTTGCGTCAATCATTGCTGGCAATGCTACTCGTATTCGGTCTGTCCAACACGGTTTGGGCCGAGGATGGGGTGACCGAAAATACCATCCTGATCGGGCAGACAATCGGTCTGACCGGGACGGCTGCAGGAACGGTCAAAGAAATGAACCAGGGGGCCGCCGCTTATATCGCCGGAGTGAATCGGCAGGGTGGCGTCAATGGACGCAAGATCGAGCTGAGAATTGTCGACGATCAGTATCTGCCCGAAAAGGCCGCGGCGAACGCAAAGACGCTGATCGAGAAGGACCAGGTATTTGCTCTGTTCCAGAGCCGTGGCACACCGCAGACCATCGCGATTTTGCCGCAACTGGCTGCGCACAAGGTGCCGTTGATTGCACCGAGTACCGGCGCAGAATCGTTGCACACACCGGTGAATCATTGGGTGTTCAACGTTCGGGCAAAGTATCAGGATGAAGTGGTCAAGGCGATTGAGCATTTCAATACGTTCGGGTTGAAGAATATTGGCCTGCTGACGTATGAAAAGGACGATGCGCTGGGCCTGGATGGATTGAATGGTTTCAACAAGGGCATGGCGGAATTTGGACTCAAGCCGGCCATTATTGAAATCTTTCCCCGTTTGAAGCCGAACATCAACGAAGTCGCGCAGAAGCTGGTGAATGCGAAGCTCGATGCATTGGTGATAGTGAGCTCCGGGGAAAACACGGTGGACGTGATCAAGGCCATCCGCGCCGGTGGCGGACGCATGCAGATCATGACGCTGTCGAACAATTCGTCGAAGGAATTCATCAAGGATCTGGGGCCGGATGCTGCAGGCATGATCGTGTCGCAGATTACTCCGCCACCGACCTCGGAGACGACCGGATTGGGCAGGGAGTTTGCGGCGGCGGCAAAAGCGAGCGGGGCGACAGTCTCGTACGCTGCGATGGAAGGGTTTCTGTCGGCGAAGGTATTGGTAGAGGGATTGCGGCGCGCCGGTCGTAATCTGACGAGAGAAGGATTCATTCGTGCGCTGGAATCGATGCAGCGTGTCGATATGGGCGGGGTGTCCTTGAGTTATAGCGACAAGGATCACACTGGCAGCAATTACGTCGAGCTGACCTTGGTCGGCAGAGATGGCCGGTATGTGCGTTGACGACGCGTGGCCGCCTCGTCTCGGAATGCATAAATGAGGCGGTGCATTGCGATGCCCCGCCGGTAGTACAGGGCAAGTGGTACAACAATTGAAATCCGGATACGGCCGGATACTTTGCAAGTTGATTAGGAACCATCATGAATCACAAAGTCATTCCAATTGCAGTGCAGGAAGTCGTCAACACGAAGGAGCGTAAGCGCCAGGCGCCGAAAGGCCGCCGTGTCGATCCTGTCGCGCTGGCTGAAGTCCAGGCATTGCTGGGCGACGAGTCGCGCCAGCCTGATCTGCTGATCGAACATCTGCACAAGATCCAGGACAAGTTTGGTCACCTGTCTTCTGCGCATCTGGCTGCACTGGCAAAGGAAATGCGTCTGGCGCAAACGGAAGTGTACGAAGTCGCCACGTTCTATCACCACTTCGACGTGGTGAAGGAGAACGAAGAAGCGCCGCAAGCACTGACGATTCGTGTCTGCGACGGCTTGTCTTGCGAAATGGCAGGCGCACAGGATCTGCTGGCCAAGCTGCCTTCGATTCTCGGCAAGGAAATCCGCGTGATTCCGGCACCGTGCGTCGGTCGCTGTGAACAGGCGCCGGTTGCAGTGGTCCACCAGAATCCGATCATTCACGCAACGACCGATGCAGTACAAGCTGCCGTCGAGAAGAAAGAATTGACCCAGCCAGCAGGCGAGATCGTTGACTTCAACGCCTATCAGAAAGAGGCGGGTTACGAGTTGCTGAAGAAATGCGTAACCGGCGCGATCGACGTCGAGTCCGTTCTCAAGACGATGGAAGACTCCGGTCTGCGTGGTCTCGGCGGTGCAGGCTTTCCGTCGGGCCGCAAATGGCGCATCGTACGCAATGAAAAAGGTCCGCGTTTGATGGCAGTCAACATCGACGAAGGCGAACCAGGTACCTTCAAGGATCGTGTCTATCTCGAGAAAGATCCGCATCGTTTCCTCGAAGGAATGCTGATCGCCGCTTGGGCAGTCGACATTCAAACCATCTACATCTATCTGCGCGACGAATACCACGGCTGCCGCGCGATGCTGGAAGAAGAGCTGGCGAAACTGAAAGCCAATCCGCCGATCGAAAATATGCCGGAAATCTTCTTGCGTCGCGGCGCTGGTGCCTATATCTGTGGTGAAGAATCGGCGATGATCGAATCGATCGAAGGCAAGCGCGGCATGCCGCGTCTGCGTCCGCCGTATGTGGCGCAAGTTGGTTTGTTCGGCCGTCCGACGCTGGAGCATAACTTCGAGACGCTGTACTGGGTGCGCGACATTCTGGAAAAAGGTGCATCATGGTTCACCTCGCACGGTCGTAACGGACGCAAGGGTCTGCGTTCGTATTCGGTATCCGGTCGTGTGAAGAATCCAGGCGTGAAACTGGCACCGGCAGGTGTTTCGATCCAGGAGCTGATCGATGAATTCTGCGGCGGCATGCAAGACGGTCACAAGTTCTACGGTTATCTGCCGGGCGGCGCATCGGGTGGCATTTTGCCGGCGACGATGAACAACATCCCGCTCGACTTCGATACGCTGCAACCATACGGCTGCTTTATCGGTTCGGCTGCGGTGATCGTGCTGTCGGACAAGGATACGGCGATGCAGGCTGCGCGCAACATGATGAACTTCTTCCATCATGAATCCTGCGGTCAGTGCACACCGTGCCGTGTCGGTACCGCGAAGACCTCGGCATTGATCAAGGAAGCGAAGTGGGATACCGGTTTGCTGGCTGAACTGTCGCAAGTGATGCGCGACGCGTCGATCTGCGGTCTGGGTCAAGCCGCACCGAACCCGGTTGACTGTGTGATCAAGTATTTCCCGCATGAGTTGGCTTGAATCAAGCCCGGAATAAGGTGAAGAGAAAATGAACGCAATTACCCGAAACGAACTGGCGCAACTCGATGTGCCGACCGTCACTTTCGAACTGAACGGCCGTGAAGTCACCGGCCGCGCGACGGATACGATTCTGACCGTCGCCAAGCGCGAAGGCATCGAGATTCCGCACCTGTGCTACAAGGATGGCATGGACACCGCCGGCAACTGCCGCGCCTGCGTCGTCGAAATCAACGGCGAGCGCGTGCTGGCGCCTTCCTGCTGCCGCAATCCGGTCAACGGCATGAAGGTCAACACCGAAAGCGAGCGTGCGGTCGCGGCGCAGAAGATGGTGCTGGAACTGCTGTCTTCCGACATGCCGGAAACCGAGTACACGCTCGACAATGAAGTCGATTATTGGGCTGGCAAGATGAACGTCGGCAAGCCACGCTTCGCTCCGCGCGAACGCGTCGCTCCGGACTTTTCGCATCCTGCGATGACGGTGAACCTGGACGCCTGCATCCAATGTACTCGTTGCGTACGTGCCTGCCGCGATGAGCAGATGAACGACGTCATCGGTCTGGCCTTCCGCGGCGATCACGAGAAGATCGTATTCGACATGGACGACCCGATGGGTGCGTCCACTTGCGTGGCTTGCGGCGAATGCGTGCAGGCATGCCCGACCGGAGCTCTGATGCCGGCGCGTAACGTTGGTCTGAATACGCCTGACAAGCAGATCAATTCTGTTTGCCCATACTGCGGCGTCGGTTGCCAGTTGACTTACAACGTCAAAGACAACAAGATTCTGTACGTCGAAGGTCGTGATGGCCCGGCTAACCATGCGCGTCTGTGTGTCAAGGGTCGTTACGGCTTTGACTATGCGCATCACCCACATCGTCTGACCAAGCCGCTGATTCGCCGCGCCGATGCGCCGAAGAAGAACGGCGACTTCGTGATGGATCCGGATCGCGTGATGGAAGTCTTCCGCGAAGCGACTTGGGAAGAAGCGCTCGACTTTGCCGCTGGCAAATTCGTGGAAATTCGCGAGAAGCATGGCAAGAAGGCGCTCGCAGGTTTCGGTTCCGCTAAAGGTAGTAACGAAGAAGCGTATCTGTTCCAGAAATTGGTGCGTACCGGCTTCGGCAGCAACAACGTCGACCACTGCACCCGTTTGTGCCACGCATCCTCGGTTATCGCGCTGCTGGAAGGTATCGGTTCCGGTGCGGTGTCGAACCCGGTGATGGATGTGACCAAAGCCGAAGTGATCGTCATCATCGGTGCGAATCCGACGGTGAATCACCCGGTTGCGGCAACCTGGATCAAGAACGCCGTGCGCAACGGTTCGAAGCTGATCGTTTGCGATCCGCGCCGTTCGGAACTGTCGCGCATCGCTCACCGCTTCCTGCAGTTCAAGGCAGATACCGACGTCGCGATGCTGAATGCGATGATGAACGTGATCGTTACCGAGAATCTGGTCGACAAGGACTTCATCGAAAGCCGTACGATCGGTTACGAAGAACTGCGCAAGAACGTCGAAGGCTACACACCTGAGCTGATGGCGCCGATCTGCGGCATCGATGCAGAAACGCTGCGCTATGTCGCGCGTCTGTATGCGACCTCGAAGGCTTCGATCATCCTGTGGGGCATGGGCGTATCGCAACACGTGCACGGCACCGACAATGCTCGCTGCCTGATCGCGCTGTCGCTGATGACCGGCCAGATTGGTCGTCCGGGTACCGGCCTGCATCCGCTGCGTGGTCAGAACAACGTGCAAGGCGCGTCCGATGCCGGTCTGATTCCGATGGTGTATCCGGATTACCAAAGCGTCGCCGACGAGAAGGTCCGTGCGAACTTCGCAAAAGCCTGGAACATGCCGGTGGAACAGCTGGATCCAAATCCTGGCTTGACCGTGGTTGAGATCATGCATGCGATCACGGACGGCAAGATTCGCGGCCTGTATGTGCAGGGTGAGAATCCTGCGATGTCGGACCCGGATGCGAACCACGCGCGTGAAGCACTGGCTGCACTGGATCACCTCGTCGTGCAGGATATCTTCCTGACCGAAACCGCCTATCTGGCTGACGTGATTCTGCCTGCCAGCGCGTTCCCGGAAAAAACCGGTACCTTCACCAACACGGACCGTATCGTGCAAATGGGCCGCCAGGCAATCAACCCACCGGGCGATGCCAAGCAAGACCTGTGGATCATCCAGCAGATGGGCCAACGTCTGGGCTGCGACTGGAACTACACGCACGTGTCGGAAGTGTTCGACGAAATGCGTCACACGATGCCAAGCATCGCTGGCATCACGTGGGAACGTCTGGAGCGTGAAGACGCTGTGACCTACCCGTGCTTGAAGGAAGGCGATCCAGGCGATCCGGTCGTGTTCGTCGACGAGTTCCCGCGTGAGTCTGGTCGTGCGCGCTTCGTGCCTGCCGATATCATTCCGGCGAACGAGCGTCCTGATACCGAGTACCCGATGGTACTGATCACCGGCCGTCAGCTGGAACACTGGCATACCGGCAGTATGACGCGTCGTGCGACGGTCCTCGACTCGATCGAGCCGGATCCGATCGCGCTGATCCACCCGCTGGATCTGGTTGCAATGGGCGGCAAGCCGGGCGATCTGATCACGCTGGAATCGCGTCGCGGCCAGGTCTCGCTGTATGCGCGTGCCGACGACAGCTCGCCACGCGGCGCCGTGTTCGTGCCGTTCTGCTACTACGAGGCAGCGATCAACAAGCTGACCAATGCTGCGCTGGATCCATTCGGCAAGATTCCGGAGTTCAAGTACTGCGCCATCCGTATCACGTTGGGCGGTACGCCACCGGATCAAAGCAGCTACGGTGGCGGCCAGGCGCTGGTCAATCTGACCAGCAACATGGCAGCAGCTAACTAAGAACTGCGCTTTATCGAAACCGGCACCGGCTGCAAAGTCGGTGCCGGTTTTTTTACGGCTGCCGAGTTCGCTTATCTGGATCGACTGCGTGTCATAATCGCTTCTGATCTTTGCGACGCATAACCGCTTATTGAATCCATGACAGTTCGCCCCGTTCTCTCCAATGCCACACGCAAGCTCACGCATGATGTCGACGTGATGGACGAGCGCGGCCGTTCGTCCATTATCGCGATTCCGGCGGAGCAGCCGCTGACCATCTACGTCGATAAACGGGAGCTGGTAACGCTGATGACGCTGGGCGGCGCGCCGGAGGCATTGACCTTGGGTTACCTGCGCAATCAGCGGCTGATCCGCGATATCGAAGACATCGTGTCGGTTCAGGTCGACTGGGAGGTCGACGCTGCCGTGGTGGTAACGCGTGGCGGTTTGGGAGAAGTGGCAGAGCGCTTCGCCCGCCAAACAGTGACCAGCGGAAGCGGTGCCGAAGGTTCGGTATTCACTGATCTGATGGAAGAGGTGGACACCATCAGTTTGCCCGCGGATGCGAGACTGAAGCAGTCGACACTGCAGACGATCATCGAAAAGGTACGCACACATCGATCCATCTACAAGCAAGCCGGTTCACTGCACGGCTGCGCGCTGTTTTCTTCGGAAGGTGAACTGATCTACTTCGCGGAAGACGTCGGCCGGCACAACGCGGTGGATGCAATTGCCGGCAAAATGTGGTTTGACGGAGTGCCGGGTGGCGACAAGATTTTCTATACGACAGGCAGGTTGACGTCCGAGATGGTGATGAAGGGCGCGCAAATGGGTATCCCGTTCCTGCTGTCACGTTCCGGTGCGACGCAGATGGGGCATATGCTTGCTGAACGGCTCAACATGTCCTTGTTTGCCCGTTGCAGCGGACCGCATTTCCTGCTGTTGAGTGGCACGGAACGCTTCATTTTCGATGTCGAAATCGCAAAAGGCATTTCATAAATGCAACTTTATGCGCCGGGCGCAAATCATAATTTGCGGATAATGGTTCATATTAAATACTTTAACTATCCCTAATCAATCTCTGCCTTTAGCATGTACTCATACCGGACGAGGTACGCCCGTCCCACTATTGAGGAGAAGTGCAATGGCTGAACTGGAGCAATGCCCGATACGCGAAGCGGTGGAATGCCACCTTGCTGCCTACAATGCCGCGTTCTACGAGCTTGGACTTAGTTGGCATTGGGATGACGAGACGTTCCATGAATTGCAAAGCCTCCCGAGCGAACGCGACTGGATCAAGCAGTACATGGAAACGCATCAGTCGCATTTGCTGAAGGCCTATGATGCAGATTTCCTCATCGAAGCCATCCAGAACACGAAGGCACGCTGCTTCGAAACCCTGACCCAAGGCGGGTTGAAAAAGGCGCCGGTGGTCAACTGGGCGGAATTCCAGCGTACTGAAGTCGGTACCTGATCAAGTCCAATGTCCTGAATAAAAAAGCCGCGATGATCGCGGCTTTTTTTATTGCGGGTTTTTCAGCCACGTCGGCCGAACATCATTTGTTCCGCGAGCAGTCTTTTAGCCGGACCAAAGCCGTCAATCAGACCGAGTGAATAGCCGAGCACAGTTTGCGGAAGCGTTCCGCCAGGCGTGCTGGCGAAAACGCGCGCCATCAGATCGGTTAGATGCAGCGTGGTGCTGCGGTCCATGCGGCGTTGCTCCATGAAAGCGTGTAGCGCATCAGGTTCCGCATTTTTTGCCAGCAGGCGCGCGAGTACGATGGCATCGCGCAATCCGAGGTTCAATCCTTGGCCTGCTACCGGATGCAGCGTTTGCGCCGCATTACCGATGGCGACACGGCGGCGCGACGAAAGCGCATCTGCATTCAGGCCGAGAGGAAAACTATGTCGCGGCGTCGCGGAAAGAAAATTGCCCAGGCGGCTCCCGAAGGCAGAGTAAAGCGCAGCGAGGAATTGGATATCGTCCAGCTTTGAAATGCGCGCGGCAGTTTCCGGGCGCATGCACCATACCAAGGCATAACCGCCGTCCTGTGGCAGCAGCGCGAGCGGCCCTTCGTCGGTAAAGCGCTCGAAAGCGCGGTGCGGGATCGGCGCACTGGCCCGCACATGCGAGACGATCGCAGTCTGATCATAATCACGGTGTGTGGATTTCTTCGCCTGTTCGGAGAAAACCCCGCCTTCCGCTTGCACCGCGATACGCGCGCGCACGGCTGGTTGATGCGCCAAGTGAATGGTCACCGCATCGCCGTCCTCTTCCATGCCGACCACCGACACCGGCCGCATCGGTGCAATACCGGATGTCGCAGCTTGCCGGTTCAGGGCCGTGGCGAGTTCGCCATAACGCGTTACGTAGCCGAGCGCAGGCAGGCCGTATTCGCTCCGGTCGATCAGCGTGCGGCCGAAATGACCACGCCGCGATACGTGAATCTGCTCGATCTGCGTCGATGGAACGGGCCAGGCGCCGATCCCCTCGAGAATCTGGCGGCTGCCATAGGAAAGGGCGATCGAGCGCGGGTCGCGTGCGCTTTGGTCCACCGTCTTTGCATCGATCAATGCAATACGTGATGGCTTGACGCTATGCTTGACCAGCAATGCGGCTAATGCCAAACCGACCGGTCCTGCGCCGCAGATCGCGATGTCGAAATCCGTCTGCATGCGCATCAAGGTTTCATCAGCGCTTCGATGTCGGCAACAGTTTTTGGCGCGGCAGCGCTCAGGATGTGCGCGCCGTCCGGTGTAACCAATGCATCGTCTTCGATGCGAATGCCGATATTCCAGTATTCCTCCGGCACACCTTCGGCCGGCCGCACATAGATGCCAGGTTCTACCGTCAACACCATGCCCGGCTGCAGCGTGCGCCATGGACGATCGGTGCCGTTCAAATAGGCATCGCGATAATCGCCGACGTCATGCACATCCATGCCGAGCCAGTGTCCCGTTCGATGCATGTAAAACTGGTTGTAGGCACGATTTGCGATCGCATCTTCCAGCGAACCGACCTTGTTCTTGTCCAGTAGCCCCGTATCCAGCATGCCCTGCGTCAGCACCTTCACCGCCGCGTCGTGACCGTCCATGAAACGCTTGCCCGGTGCAGTCTCGGCAATCGCCGCTGCCTGTGAAGCAAGCACGATCTCGTACAGCATCTTTTGCGGTCCGGAGAATTTTCCATTGACCGGGAAGGTCCGCGTAATATCCGATGCGTAGCTGTCGAGCTCGCAGCCAGCGTCGATCAACACCAAATCGCCATCCTTTAACACAGCATCGCTCGCACGGTAATGCAATACGCAGGCATTTGCACCAGTGGCGACGATGGTTCCATAGGCAGGCGATTGCGCCCCGTTGGAACGGAAGGCATGCAGGATTTCTGCTTCGAGATGATATTCGCGCAAGCCCGGGCGCGCAGTCTGCATCGCGCGGCGATGTGCTGCGGCGGCGATGTCGGCGGATCGCTGCATGATCGCGATTTCATCAGCGTCCTTCTTCAGACGCATTTCGTCCAGCAGCACCTGTACATCGTAGGCGCTTGCCGGTGCAACGACACCTGCGCGCGATTGTGCGCGCACTGCTTGCAGCCAGCGCTGTACTTGCGCATCGAGCTTCTCGTTGCTGCCGAGCGCATAGAACAGCGCCGGTGCGTTCGCCATCAATTTCGGCAGTTCGGTATCCAAAGCGTCGATGGCGTAGGCTTCGTCGAAACCGAAGGTGGTACGCGCCGCTTCCGGGCCGTAGCGAAAGCCATCCCAGATCTCCCGCTCCATATTTTTTTCGCGACAGAACAGGATCGAACGATTTTGTTCGCCGCAGACCAGCACGATTACGGCTTCGGGTTCGATGAAGCCGGACAGATAGTAGAAGTAGCTGTC
>DATAHI010000270.1:0-5721 GCA_036263255.1 Oxalicibacterium sp.
CACCGACGTGCAGACCGAGATTCAAGCCACCTGAGCCTTGCGCATCGTCATACGGCGCAGCGCTGAAACCGCAAGCGCGCGTGGTGGACAACGCGCCGATCATCGGCAGCGACGAACCCCATTGCGGCAAGATGATTTCCATCGTCTTGTTCAGTCAGCGTCGATGCCGGCTGCAGCAACCAGTGCGGAAAAATCCTCCGGCACCTCAGCCGACCATTCCATCGCCGTGCCCGAGCCTGGATGGATGAGGCCCAGACGACGCGCATGCAGCGCCTGCCGCGGAAAGACGGAAGCCAGATGCTGCTTGCCGTACAAACCGTCACCGACTAGCGCAAAGCCGATGAACTGCATATGCACGCGGATCTGGTGCGTACGACCGGTCTCGAGCTGGCAGCACATCAGGCTGACGGGGCGCCTGTCCAGTGCGCCGGTCGCCAGCCGCGTGTAATGCGTAATGGCCGGCTTCGCACTCGGCGCCTCGGAAACCGCCATCTTGATGCGATCGCGCGGATGGCGACCGATCGCCGCCTCTACCGTGCCACGGACATTCGGCGTGCCCCACACCAGCGCGAGATATTCGCGCTTAACGGTGCGCGCCTGCAGTTGCCGCACCAGGTCGGTATGCGCCACGAGCGTCTTGGCAACGACCATCAGGCCGCTGGTGTCCTTGTCCAGACGATGCACGATACCCGCGCGCGGCACGCCGGCAATCGCAGGAAAATGATGCAGCAGACCATTCATCAAGGTGCCAGACCAGTTACCTGCAGCAGGGTGCACCACCAGGCCGGCCGGCTTGTCGATCACGAGGATCGCTTCGTCCTCGTATACGATGTTCAGCGGAATCGCTTCAGCCTTGTAGGCAAGCTCTTCCGGCGCCGGCTGCGGATGGACGACCACATGTTCATCGCCGTACATCGTCATCTTCGCACGTGCGACCTCGCCGTCCACGCTGACGTGTCCGGCTTCTATCCATTGCTGCAGGCGGCTGCGCGAATACTGCGGTATCAACGTCGACAGAAGTTTGTCGAGACGCGTACCGCAGGCATCGGCATTCAATTTCAATTCGATCGGAGCGGAGACAACGGCGCTGTCATCGACATCGCCATCCATCGCGTCGTCGTCGACTTCGGGGGAGAGTTTGTTCAAAATCGTACTTGTTGAGTTTGGCGCAAGACCATCGGCTATAATCCAGCATTCTCCAGCGGTATCCCTGCGAATCCCATGCATAGACAAATGTTGAAAATTTCGGTTCTTGCCTTGGTCCTTCTGCTGTCGGCGTGCAGCCTTCCAGAAAAAGTCGACGAGACCAAGAACTGGTCGGCCCAGCGATTATACTCGGAGGCCAAGGAAGAAATGCGCTCGGGTAACTACGACCATTCGATCGAGCTGTATGAAAAGCTGGAATCGCGTTACCCGTTCGGCACCTATGCGCAACAGGCGCAGATGGAAATTGCCTATGCCTATTATCGCCAGGGCGATCAAGCGCAGGCGCTTGCGGCAGTCGAACGCTTCGTCAAGCTGCATCCGGATCATCCGAACGTCGACTACATGTATTACCTGCGCGGTCTGATCAACTTCAATGATCGCACCAGCCTTTTCGATTTCCTCGCCCACCAGGACCCGAGCGAGCGCGACCCGAAGGCCGCACGTGAAGCTTTCGATTCCTTCAAGCTGGTCGTCGAAAAATTCCCGAACAGTAAATATGCGGACGATTCGCGCGCACGTATGGCGTATCTGGTCAATGCGATGGCCCAATACGACGTACACGTCGCGAATTACTACTACCGCCGCGGCGCCTATCTGGCGGCCGCCAATCGCGCACAGGACGCGGTGAAGAAATACCAGGGCGCGCCGGCAGTCGAGGAAGCGCTCTACATCATGGTGAAGTCCTACGACGCGATGGGCATGACGCAACTGCGCGACGATGCCAACCGTGTGATGCAGGCGAACTTCCCGAACAGCATTTACTTCAAGGGCGGCCCGGTCAAAGAAAAGCCTTGGTACCAGATCTGGTAAGCCTGAGAAAAAGCCTCGCGTCGCGAGGCTTTTTTATTCCGGCTCGATTCAGGCAGTCAGCCTGCGTCGGAATACCCAGTGTTGCGCATCCGACGTAGATTCGTCATACGCATAGGCTTCCACATCGAAATTCTTCAGTGACGAAGGCCGCTTGAGCGCTTTTTCCGCCGCATAGCGTGCCATCAGGCCGCGGGCGCGTTTGGCATAGAACGAAATAATCTTGTACTGCCCGTTTTTCCAATCTTGAAACACCGGTGTGATCACTGGGACGTTCAGCAAAGCCGACTTCACCGCCTTGAAGTATTCTTCCGAAGCCAGATTGACTAGCGCGGACGCCTTGCTTGCAGCGACCTCGCGGTTCAACGCCTCGGTAATCGTATCGCCCCAGAATGCGTACAAATCCTTGCCGGCGGGATTGGCGAGCTTTGTTCCCATTTCGAGCCGGTAAGCTTGCATTAAGTCCAGCGGACGCAGCAGACCATACAGGCCGGATAGAATGCGGATATGCGACTGCGCGTAATCGAGCTGCCTGGTGCTCAGGCTAGCCGCATCCAGCCCTTCGTAAACATCGCCATTGAACGCAAGCATCGCCTGCTTGGCGTTCGCGCTGGTAAACTTCGGCGTCCATGCTGCAAAGCGTTCCGCATTCAGCGCTGCCAGCGGATCGGAAATACCCATCAAACTGGCAATCTCTGATGGCGGCATCTTGCGCAGAATCGCGATCAGCTCTGCCGAACGCTTGAGGAAATCGGGTTTGGTGGAAACGCCAGTATGCGCGGGCGTTTCGTAGTCGAGCGTCTTGGCGGGCGATAAAACAATCAGCATCAGTTCAACATCCGGAAAAATGCCGACAATGATACCGAAGCGCGTGGTACTCGACACCAACGTCTGTCTTGATTTGTTCGTTTTTCGTGATCCGCGTTGGGCTGCCTTGCATGAAGCCTTGCGCACCGGCGCGATGGAAGCGGTGACACGCGACGATTGCCGGACCGAATGGTGGCTGGTACTGCACTATCCGCACTTGAAGCTGGACGAGACGCGGCGGGAACAGGTGGCACGAGAGTTCGATGCGCTCATACGCCCTTACCATCGCACAGACGAGCAGGTGGGAACAGTTGTCCTACCGATCTGCAAGGACAAGGACGATCAGAAATTTCTCGAGCTTGCGCGCGACGCGCAAGCAGCGCTGCTGCTGACAAAAGACAAGGCACTACTGAAACTTGCCGGCAAGGCGCGGCGCAATGGTCTGTTCGCCATCATGACGCCGGACGCGTGGACACGCGACTTCAGCCTCTCGAAGATTGAAACGCAATCTCCTTAGCGAGACAACTGACGTATTTTCTGTTCGACGAATGCCTGCAACTCCGACGACAGGCTCGCCGTTTCGCGTGCATGCATGAAGGCTTCCCGCGCCGGTTGCAGGCGATTGTCAGCCTGCAGCGAAATCCCCAGCCCCATCCACCACACACCGTTGCCCGGATCCTTGTCCAACGCCGCTTCGTACAGATTGATCGCATCGGCGTGGCGTCCTTCGCGCTGCATCAGCGCCGCAAGGAACGCTTGGTATTCGGCGTTGCTGCCCGAAGCAGGCAGACTTCGCTGCAACGTGGCAATCGCCGCCTTCTGGTCGCCCTTATCCAGTTGCAGCCGCGCGAGAATCATTGCGAAGTTCGTTTGCCGCATATCCAATTCCAGCCCCTGCTGTGCGAGGTGCATGGCATCATCGCGACGCTTGGCATTGAGCATCAGCGCGATCAGGGTCTGCCGCGCGCTGGCATTCGACGGATCGGTTTGCAACACCTGCTCAAGCAACGTACTCGCTTCCTGTGCCCTGCCCTGCTGGATCAGCGTGGTCGCCTTACGATAATCGTTCTCCGCCTTCTGCTGCGGCGTCCATTCCTTGACCTGCTTATTCAGCGCGACGGATTGTTCTGTTGCCGCATTTTTGCCAACGGTATCGGTTAATGCTTTCGGTTCGGCGCGAGGGGACTGCGCAGCTGCAACAGGTTTGATCTGTACTTGCTTGTCTTGCGTGTTCGCTTGCTGCGCGCCTTTTTCCTGTGCAGGCTCGGCAAGATTGTGCGCGGCCACCGGCTGTCCGCCATTCGGCTTGTCCGTCCCCTTGTTCGCTTTTGTCGCCTGCTCGGTCGGCGCGACTGACTCCGTCATCGGCGGAATTTGAGACAGCGAAGCCGTACTGAGATCGCCATCCACTTTGAGGCTCAATGCGGGCGTCGATGCAACAGGTGATTCAGGCGGTGCTGCAGCGGGTACGACAACCGGCGTCGCCGAGGCCACTGCCGGCACGGCTTGTACTGGCTGTTGCGCCGCAGGAGTGCTTACTGCCCGCGGGTGCAGTCCCATCCATACGGCTAGCCCGCACAGCACGATGCAGCACAATGCCGCAATCATGATCCACGGTCTTGCACCTTGCGGTGCCGGCGCAGCCCTGACCTCCGGCGGCAAGCGGCCAGTGCTTTCGTCAGCGTGGCGTTGCTCGAGGTCTTGCAGCATCTTGTTGATCAGGCTCATCGCATATAAGTCCAGGTAATGCCACACGCAATTGCTGCCGCAGCGAAGCCTGCCAGCCAAGGCATCCAGGCCAGCGGATTGCGGTGCGGCAGCGTATCGGCGGCGGCGGCGCGCACGTGGCGCGCTTGAACCTCTTGGCGCCCTTCACCAAAGCTCAGCATCAATGCCTTGTGCGCCATGATATTGACCAGGCGCGGTATGCCACCGCTAGCACGATGCAGCCTGCGCACCGCACCGCGATCGAACAGCCGCGCCCCCGCATATCCGGCGATCTTGAGGCGGTGCGCGAGATAGAAGTCGAGATCATCTTTCGATAAGGCCTGTAGCCGATAGTGAAAGGTGATGCGCTGCGCCAGCTGACGAATCGCATCTTGCCGCAGTTTTTCATCGAGCTCCGGCTGGCCGAACAATACAATCTGCAGCAGCTTGCGCTTTTCGGTTTCGAGATTGGTCAGCAGGCGCAATGCTTCCAGGCTTTCCAGCGGCATCGCCTGCGCTTCGTCCAAGCACAGCAGCACCTTTTTGTCGTCGCGCGCAAGCACTAGCAAGCGGTGATTGATTGCCTTCAGCAGTTGATGCTGATCGACGTCCTTTTCGAGCACAATTTCGAGTTCGTCGGCCAGCGCCAACATCAGGCTGCGCGGATCGAGATAGGGATTGGGAATGTAGGCAGTGACGAAATGATCGTCCAGAGTGGCGAGGAACTTGCGGCACAACAGCGTCTTGCCGGTACCAACCTCGCCCGTAATCTTGATGAAGCCCTCACCATTGCGCGCAGCGATCAGCAGCGTATTCAACGCCTGCTGGTAAGTGGGGCAAGCGAAAAAAAAGCTCGTATCGGGCGTGATGCCGAACGGCTGCTCTCTCAGCCCGAAATGCTGCCGATACATATTCCGCTTCCTAGAACCTATCCCTCGGGGTCATCGCCTCGATACGCTTCTGCGTATCGATCACATCCTGCCCCCAGCTTGCCTGATTCTGGATCACGGTCGGCTTCAGCAGAATCACGAGCTCGCTCTTGGTCGTTGCCATGTTGGTGTTCTTGAACAGATTGCCGACAACAGGCGCTTCACCAAGACCCGGAATTTGCGAGCGGTCGGTGCTGCTTTCCTGCGTCATCAGGCCGCCGATCGCGATGATGTTGCCGTCCTGCGCACGTACCACGCTATCGGT
>DATAHI010000271.1:0-3589 GCA_036263255.1 Oxalicibacterium sp.
AGGCTTCCAGGCCGCGCTTGCAGATGGCCTCGAACTCTTCGGCGTTATACGCAATGCCGCCGCCGGTACCGCCCATCGTGAACGACGGACGAATGATGACCGGGAAACCGAGTTCCTTTTGCACTGCCCACGATTCTTCCATCGTATGGGACACGCCGGAACGCGCCGAGCCGAGGCCGATCTTGGTCATCGCGTCCTTGAACTTGGAACGATCTTCCGCCTTGTCAATGGCTTCTGGTGTTGCACCGATCAGTTCGCATTTGTACTTTTCGAGCACGCCGTTGCGCCACAGATCGAGTGCACAGTTCAGCGCGGTCTGGCCGCCCATGGTCGGCAGGATTGCATCGGGACGTTCCTTGTCGACGATGCGCTCGACGGCTTGCCAAGTGATTGGCTCGATGTAGGTGACATCTGCCATTTCCGGGTCGGTCATGATCGTGGCCGGATTGCTGTTAACCAGAATGACGCGATAACCTTCCTCGCGCAGCGCCTTGCAGGCCTGTGCGCCGGAATAGTCGAACTCGCAGGCCTGACCGATCACGATCGGGCCGGCGCCAATAATCAGAATGCTTTTAATATCGCTGCGTTTAGGCATTTTTGTGTTTCTCCATCATCGCCACGAAGCGATCGAACAAAGGGGCGACGTCATGCGGACCGGGCGAGGCTTCCGGGTGGCCTTGGAAACAAAAGGCCGGTTTGTCGGTGCGCTCAAAGCCCTGCAGGGAACCGTCGAACAGCGACACGTGCGTGACGCGGCAGTTAGCTGGCAGCGTTGCCTGATCGACGGCGAAGCCGTGATTCTGCGAGGTGATCATCACGCGCTTGCTGTCGAGATCCTGTACCGGATGGTTCGCACCGTGATGGCCAAATTTCATCTTGATGGTTTTCGCGCCGGAGGCCAGCGCCATGATCTGGTGGCCGAGGCAGATGCCGAAGGTCGGGATGCCACGCTCGATCACTTCCTTGGTAGCCGCGATCGCGTAATCGCAAGGGGCTGGATCGCCAGGGCCATTGGCAAGGAAGATACCATCCGGGTTCAGTGCGAGCGCTTCCGCAGCAGTCGACTGTGCCGGCAATACCGTCACCTTGCAACCGCGTTCGGCCAGCATGCGCAGGATGTTGAACTTGACGCCGTAGTCAAAGGCAACCACGTGGAACTTCGGCGACTTCTGCTCGCCATAGCCTTGACCGAGTTTCCACTCGGTCTGCGTCCACACATATTTTTCTTTGGTCGATACGACTTTTGCCAAGTCGAGTCCGTTCAGACCAGGGAAGGATTTAGCCAGTTCAAGCGCCTTTTCCGGCGTCACGTTTTCGCCAGCCAGAATCGCGCCGTTCTGCGCACCCTTCTCGCGCAGGATGCGCGTCAGCTTGCGGGTATCAATACCAGCAATGCCAACAACGTTCTGCGACTTCAGGTACTCGGACAGCGTTTGCGTCGAGCGGAAATTCGAGGTCAGGATCGGCAGATCTTTGATGATGAGGCCGGCAGCGTGGATGCGGTTCGATTCGACGTCTTCCGGATTAACACCGGTATTGCCGATATGCGGATAGGTCAGCGTAACGATCTGGCTGTTGTAACTGGGGTCAGTCAAGATTTCCTGATAACCGGTCATCGCCGTATTGAACACGACTTCACCGATCGTATGACCCGGCGCACCTATCGAAAAACCCTTGAAAATAGACCCGTCTGCGAGCGCTAGGATGGCCGGAACGGTGTGGCCAGAAAAGAATGGCGGCAAGGGGTAACTCCTGATGTTGTTACCGCCGTTGCGCTGCGCCATCACGACCGCCCGACACCCCGCGCAATACGTGCGTTCCGTCGAAACGCATGGGGCGTAATGGTCGTATTGGGACGATGGAAAGTGGGGTATGCGCTACGGCGGATTAAAAATTGGCTAAACCGACGAATTATAGCGCAAAACACCCTTCCCTGACAACTGGACCTAGTCCAACCGAATTGGCCGCAAGCGCTTTGGCACCGAACGAAATCGATGCCGCCTGCAACTTGTCAGATACCGATTGCTGCGATGCCCGCCTTCGCGATTTGCACATCTTCGGTCGATTTGACGCCCGACACGCCGACGGCACCCAGGCACTGTCCGCCGACGATGATCGGCACGCCACCTTCCAGCATGCCTTCAAGCAGCGGTGCCGAGAGGAAGGAATAGCGGCCGTTATTGATGATGTCTTCGTAGACTTTAGATTCGCGACGACCGAGTGCAGCGGTCTTTGCTTTGGCCGGCGCGATATGCGACGAAATAGGCGCGGCGCCATCCAGGCGCTGCAACCAGAGCAGGTGGCCGCCATCGTCGACGATGGAGATCGTCACCGCCCAATTGTGAAGTTTCGCTTCGGTTTCAGCCGCCGCCGCGATTTTTTTCACATCGTCGAGCGTGAGTACCTGTTTCGATTGCATGATGCCTCCTGTTCAAAGAAGTGCGCATTGTACGACAAGGCAATCAGTGCGCAAGCAAGGCGATGCGCGAGCGCTTATACAAGGATTTCTCAGCGCTTGTGTTGCTTCAGCAGTAGATCGACCAGCGGTTGCAGTTCATGCGAAAGCTTGCCGATGTGCGTGAGCACCTGGTCTTCCCGACCTTCCTTGATCCACTGCAGCAAGGTTGCCAGGTCAATCGAAAGATCGGTGCCGCCAGTCGTACTTTCCTGGCCCGGCAAAGCCATGCCCGGCAAGCTTTCGCCTTTTTTCAGCAGCACCTCCTCGTCTGCGGCAATGACCCCGGTGATCCCGTTCTGCAAACCGAGCAAGGCGCGCCGCTTGGCTACTGCGCGCATTTCATCCAGGTCAGCGTTCTGTTTCATCACGCCGTTTTCTGCCTCGGTGATCGATACAACGCCACAGCTCGCGATCAACTTGATTTGACTGCCCTTCAGTAAATCCGCATTCGCGATCGCACGGCATACGCGCTCGGCAAACTGGTGCGCTGAATTGAAATGGATGCTGCCGGTAGCAATCGTGAAATCGATATCGCTAGTGCGTGCCACCGCGTCCGTCTGCCTGATCGTCCGATACAGCAGCTGTCCGACTGCATCCATGATTCCGGCCGGCGCCGCGGTCGGGTGCCCGTCTAGCTCTGCATGTCGAAGACCGATACACGCGTTCAGCATTACGAAATTGCGATGCTGGCGCACCGCATGCGCGCGCATGCCCTCCGCCTGCACTTGCCAAGCCTCCATCGAGGGCAGCTGCACCGAGGTTCCCGCCTGCATATTGCCGACCAGCGCTTCCAGCCCACGCTCGAATTCCTGCTGCGTACTGACCAGTTTGGAAAGCACGTCGAGGCGCGACAGCAATTGCGCGGTACCGATGCCTTTCGTGATAAGGTCTGTCGCACCGGCCGCCTTGGCGCGATCGCGTTCGGCCTGTTCGTCGCTCCCCGATACCACCACCACAGGAAGATTGCGGATGCGACCGATTTTCGATGAGCGGATGCGCTGCAGCAGACCGTAGCCATCCAGCTTGGGCATCGTCAGGTCCGAAATCACGACACGGATCGTCGGATCGATCAGCAGCGTTTCCCACGCCTGTTCGCCATCGAGCGCTTCGCGGAATTCGAACATGCCCTCG
>DATAHI010000272.1:0-6379 GCA_036263255.1 Oxalicibacterium sp.
ACCTGTTCGACCTGCCGCTGGTCGCGCTCAACACCTCGATGCTGCTGCTGTCGTCGATCACCTACGGCTTCGCGATGATCGAATCGCAGCGCAATCGCGTGAAAGGCACGCTGGTATGGCTCGGTATCACCGGCCTGTTCGGCCTGGCCTTCCTGTCGCTCGAACTTTACGAATTCGCGCATCTGATCCATGAAGGCGCGGGTCCGCAGCGCAGCGGCTTCCTGACTTCCTTCTTCGCGCTGGTCGGTACGCATGGTTTGCACGTGACCTTCGGCATCGTCTGGCTCGTCACCCTGATGTTCCAGCTTGGCCGTCATGGCTTGATCAACGAAAACCGCCGTCGCCTGATGTGCCTGTCGATGTTCTGGCACTTCCTGGATGTGGTCTGGATCGGTGTGTTCACCTTTGTCTATCTGATGGGAGTCTTGCCATGAGCGAGCATCACAATCATTCCGCTCACGGTGATGAGCACGGTCACGACCACGAGGAATACGCGCACAGCACGGTGAAGGGTTACATGACCGGCTTCATCTTGTCGATCATCCTCACCGCGATTCCGTTCTGGCTGGTGATGGGCAAGGTATTCGATAAATCGAGCACGATCGCTGCCGTCATTCTGGCGATTGGCGCAGTGCAGATCGTGGTACACATCATCTACTTCCTGCACATGAATTCGAAGGCCGAAGGCGGCTGGTCGATGATGGCCATGATCTTCACGGTCATCATCGTCGGCATCACGCTGTCGGGTTCGATCTGGGTCATGTTCCATCTGAACAGCAACATGATGCCGACCATGCCGGACATGGAACAGACTGCGCCAAGCGATGTGTCCAGCACCGCGCCAGCTGCGCTGAACAAGATGCACCACATGAACATGAACGACATGCCATGACAGGGCAAACGCAACGGGCGCCGGTGAATTCGCCGCGCCCGCGTTCATCCGCCGCACGGTTGACTTTCGTCATCGCTGCGGCGTTTTTCTTTGTGCTGTTCTTCTCGCTCGGCACCTGGCAGCTGTACCGCTTGCAATGGAAGCTGGATCTGATCGAGCGTGTCAACGAACGGGTGCATGCTGGGCCTGTTGCCATCCCGGAACCGGCACGCTGGCCGCAGATTACGGCCGCATCCGACGAATATCGCCACGTCAGCGTCAGCGGCGTTTATCTGCCTGCTCTGTCGGCCCGTGTGCAGGCGCTGACCGCACTGGGCAGCGGCTGGTGGCTGATCACGCCGCTGCGCACCGAGGATGGGCACATCGTTTTGATCAATCGCGGCTTCATCGCAGACGAACCACCTGCCGCCAATGTTCCGCAGCGCGGCAGGCCGGTCGTCGTGACGGGGCTGCTACGTATCACTGAACCGAAGGGCCGCTTCCTGCGGACCAACGATCCAGCGCATGATCTCTGGTATTCGCGCGATGTCGATGCAATTGCGACTGCGCGCGGGCTGAAAGGTGCGGCGCCTTTCTTCATCGATGCCGATGCCACATCGACCCGTGATACTTCCGCCGGCGACGGATTGCAGCCGCTTGGCGGGCTCACCGTAGTCTCTTTTCCGAACAATCATCTGGTATACGCGCTAACTTGGTATGCTCTCGCCTTGATGGCGGCTGGCGCCGCGGTATGGGTGCTGCGCGAACAGCGCGGCGCACATCGCGACCGCCGCTCCGATTGAATCAAAAAACGGAACAACGAGCGAGATGGCGAGCAACGTCGACATGGCGGCGGGCGCGGACACTGCAGATGGCCGCCAGATGGTGGCGAGCGAAGTAGAAAGCGCGGCCGGCCACAAGAACATGCAGCAGCTGATCCAGATGCGCTGGATCGCTGTGGTCGGCCAGATCACGACCATTGCGGTGGTGACTTACGTCTTTCACATCGATCTGCCCGTCAGCTACATGCTGCAGGTGCTGGCCTGTCTGATTGCATTCAATGTCGGTAGCCAGTTGCGCTGGCACGAAGTGCGCGTCGTCAGTAATCGCGAGCTGTTCCTCGCCTTGCTGGTCGACGTCGGCATTCTTACTGCGCAACTTTATCTAAGCGGCGGTACCCGCAATCCCTTCGCGTTTCTCTACCTGCTGCAGGTAATCCTGAGTGCGGTGCTGCTGGAAGCCTGGTCGACCTGGACCATCGTCGGCATCACGAGTCTGTGCTTGGGCGGGCTCGCCTTGTTCTCGCATCCATTGGCCTTGCCGCCCGGCGATGAGCAGCGCTTTCACAGTCTGTATGTGCAGGGAATTTTGATCTGCTTTGCCTTCAACGCGATATTGCTGGCGGTCTTTATTACCCGCATTACCGGTAATTTGCGGGCGGGGCACGAACAGCTGGCGAACCTGCGACAGCGCGCGGCGGAAGAAGATCACATCGTGCGCATGGGTTTGCTTGCTTCCGGTGCTGCGCATGAGCTCGGCACGCCGCTGGCGACATTGTCCGTGATCCTCGGCGACTGGAAGCGCATGCCCGAGTTCAGCCGGAATCCCGAGCTGCTGGAAGAGATCACCGAAATGCAGATACAGCTGCAGCGCTGCAAGGCCATCGTCAGCGGCATCTTGTTGTCCGCTGGCGAAGCGCGCGGCGAGTCCTCGGCAAAAACCACCATCGCAACCTTCCTCGACGATCTGGTAAGGGAATGGCGGGCCACGCGCCCCGTGCAAAGCTTCGTCTACGAGAACCTGATCGAGCCGGACGTGACAGTCGTGTCCGATTCCACGCTCAAGCAGACGATCAGCAATGTGCTGGATAATGCACTGGAAGCATCGCCGCAATGGTTGAGCCTGCGCGCAACGCGCGATGCCGATACGCTGACGCTGACGATCACCGATCAGGGGCCGGGGTTTGCACCGGCGATGCTCGCGCAGATCGGCAAGCCGTACCAATCGACGAAGGGGCAGCCCGGTCGCGGGCTAGGCTTGTTCCTGGTGGTGAACGTCGCCCGTACGCTGGGTGGCACGGTGGTGGCACGCAATCGCGAGGAAGGCGGCGCGATCGTGCAACTGCAATTGCCGCTGGCGGCGATCACGTTTGAAGAGGAAAAGAAGGATGCCGGCTGACGAAGAACGGCTGTTGCTGATCATCGAGGACGATGCCGCGTTTGCGCGCACGCTCGGCCGCTCGTTCGAGCGCCGCGGCTATCGCGTGCTGCTGGCCAGCAGCCAGGACGAAGCCGCCACCTTGCTGTTGCAGCACGCGCCTGGCTATGCAGTGGTGGACCTGAAGCTCAACGGCAACACCTCGGGGCTCGCCTGCGTGCAAATGCTGCACAAGCACGATCCCGACATGCTGATCGTCGTACTCACCGGATTCGCCAGCATCAATACCGCAGTGGAAGCGGTCAAGCTCGGCGCATGCCAATATCTCGCCAAGCCGTCCAATACCGACGACATCGAAGCGGCGTTCGGTCATGTCGCCGGGAATGCCGACATCGAAGTCACGAACCGCGCCACGTCGATCAAGACGCTCGAATGGGAGCGCATCCACGCCGTATTGGCCGAGACCGACTTCAATATCTCCGAAGCGGCGCGCCGTCTCGGCATGCATCGCCGCACGCTCGCGCGCAAGCTGGAAAAGCAGCGAATCAAATAGCTTGTCCGGACCAGGTGCCGGTTCGATCCGTGGTCGGCGCCATCTCCACCAGTCTCCATCGCAAAGGCAGCGCGCCGGCAATGCGCGACGCCGTCTCTACCCTGAATCGCCAAAGGCGTTCCGCGCCCTGCAGCTGAGCCGTTTCCTCCGCATGCCAGAGAATTTCGGTCACACCGCGCAACTGCAGCACATCGCCGTTTGCAAAATCGATGAACAGCAGCGAAGCTCGTGGGTCGAGCAGCAGATTGCCGAGGGTGTTCAGATAGCGGTTGCCGGTGAAGTCCGGGATCGTCAACGTATCGCCATCGATGCGGATGAAGCCTGGGCGTCCGCCCTTGTGCGACACGTCGGGGCCGCCTTCGGCGGTGGCCACGTTGCTTGCAACGAAAAAGGTATCGGCTTCGGAGATCATGCTGCGTGCGCGTTCATCGAGCCGCGTCAACTGTTGCGGAGCGACGATGAAAACGGTATCGGCGACCGGTACGTCGACCAGTTCGCGCAGCTGGATGTATTTCGGGCAATTGCCGAACGATTGCCTGACCTGCAGGTGCCAGCCAGCGTCGTCTACGCGGGAGACGATACCGTTCGCGCGATTGCGCCTGCGCGTGGCAAGATCGATCCCCAGCATGCCGATGGGCTGACCAGGGAGCAGGGACTCGCCGGTCTGATCAATCCAACGCGCAGTCCTGGCAATCTGCAAGGCGTCCTCGCTTGGCGACGAGATAAAGCCGGGCGGCCCGGTCACGACACTCGCATGCGGCTGGCCTTTCTCGTCCACCGTTGCCAGCAGCGCGTACTGCAACAGTGGAAAGAAGCTTCGATGCTGCTCGGGCATCCGTTCGCGGATCGCCGCATGCACGGTGCCGAAGCCGGCCAACTGCTGCGCGCGCAACTCGCCTTCGTGAAAAGGCGCGTGCTTGATGGCGGGCGCGTTCACGATTCCGCCGGAATTGCTGAACGCGGCATGGGGATGAAACGCGGCAACGCCTCAACGTGCGATAGCCACGCGCGTATCGCCGGATAGTCGTCCAGCGAAATGCGGCCTTCCGGCGCGTGCGCGATATAGCTGTAGCAGGCGAGGTCGGCAATACTGACATCCGATCCGAGCAGGAAGCGGCGCTCGGCAAGATGGCTATCCATCATGCGGAATAGTCGATGCGCAATGTGTGCCGCCAGAGCCGGATCGACTTCGCCCGGCATGTTCCACAGCGTCGTCATGCGTGCACTTGCCGGTCCGTAGCGTACTTCGCCGGCCGCAATCGAAAGCCAGCGCTGTACGCTTGCGGCTTGCACCGCGTCTTCCGGTAGCCAGTGGCTTCCTGGCGCATAACGCTTGGCGAGATAAACCAGGATGGCATTGCTGTCCGCAAGTGCGAGATCGCCGTCGACCAGCACCGGTATCTGCCCCAAGGGATTCAATTCCAGAAAGTGGTCCGATTGACGCACGCCTGCAGGGGCATCTACCGAGGTATAAGGCAGATTCAGCATCTCCAGCAGCAGCGCAACGCGATGACAGTGGCCGGACAAGGGAACACCGTACAGGGTAATGGAAGAAGCGGAAGTGGAGGCAGGCATGGCGACATCCTTTTTTGTTGAACAGGGTCCCATGGTATGAATTGCGATGAATGAAGTAAATTACCAATAAATACAATTCAGAATTTCGTTTATTGGAATAATCATGGATCGTCTGGACGAACTCGAAGTCTTGCTTGCAGTGCTCGATACCGGCAGTCTAGTGGGAGCGGCACGCAAATTGCGCCGTTCGGCGCCAGCCATCACGCGGCTGCTTGCCTCGCTGGAGCAGCGTGTCGGCGCTCGCCTGGTGGAGCGCAGCACTCGACGCCTTGCGGTGACCGAAGCCGGCATGCGGGTCGGATTGCAGGCAAGGCAGCTTCTGGCCGGCTATGAAGACACCGTGCGTGAAGACGCGCTTGCGCCGATGCGTGGCAGCCTGCGCGTGACCGCGCCCATGGTATTCGGTCGCCGCCATGTTGCGCCGGTCGTCAATTCGTATCTGGACCGTTATCCGGACATGCGAGTGGAACTGATTCTCAACGATCGCAACGTCGATCTGATCGAGGAAGGAATCGACGTTGCAGTACGCATCGGCAAGTTGGCGGATACGAGTTTGGTCGCACGCCGGGTAGGCGGAGTGCGCCGCGTACTTGTCGCCAGCCCCGACTACATTAAGCGCCGCGGCAAGCCAAAGTCACTGGCAGATCTATCGAAGCACGACGTCGTCTTCACGTCGGTGCAAGCTTCTGCCCTGGAATGGCGTTTCCCGGATGGCGCGCGCGAGCGAACCGTTCACTTGACACCACGCTTGATCGTCAACGACATCGATGCGGCGCTGCTCGCAGCCAAGAATGGGCGCGGCCTCGCTCGCGCATTGTCCTATCAGGTGGCGGACGATATCGCAGACGGCGCGCTGGTGCGCCTGCTGCCGGGCTTGGAGCCGGCGCTGCTGCCGGTACAACTGGTGGTCCCCGGTACAAGGCATATGGCGCCCAAGGTGCGCGCCTTTCTCGATCACGCAGCGGAAGAGCTCGGTTCGCTGCACATTCTTCAGCAAAAATAGTTCGGCCTTCTTTACCGAGCTGTCGGGGTTTTAACGGGTTCGGCTGATTCGTTTTGGCGACCGCTGTGCCGGTCAGCCAAGATGCGCTATCGTTTATGCAGGGAGAAGAACCAATCGCTGCGGAGGTCACATGACAGGCAGAATCGAACGAGATACTTTTGGCCCGATCGAGGTGGACGGTGAACGGCTATGGGGCGCGCAGACCCAGCGCTCGCTTGAG
>DATAHI010000273.1:0-1672 GCA_036263255.1 Oxalicibacterium sp.
CGGCTTTTTTTGTGCATGTGTACGTCAATCAAATAGCAAAGGCCACAAAATAACGAGCCACGTCGCGGCTGCCAGCAACAGTGTCAGCAAGACGGCGGCACTGCCGAAATCCTTGGCATTCTTCGACAAGGGATTGCGCTCAAGCGACACGCGATCGACCACCGCCTCGATGGCCGAATTCAGCAGCTCGACCACCAGCACCAGCACGAACACGGCAATCAACAGCAATTTTTCGAAAGGCGATACCGGCAGCAGCAGCGCCGTGATCGTTCCCGCTATGACGACGAACAGCTCCTGCCGGAACGCATGCTCGATCCGCCAGGCAGTGCGAAAGCCCGCCATGGAATAGCCAAGTGCCATATAGATACGTTTGAGACCGCTCTTGCTTTTGAATTCACTGACCGGAGGCTGGGAGTCGTTCATGCGGGAATTGAATGGATGCTTGATGGAGAGTGGCGCGATTATCTGCGCAACGCGGCGCCGAGACAAGGGCGGAAGCATGCCGGAAGGGGTGGAGCTGCATGAGCCATTCCGGCTTTGTCGATCTTTTCACAATGTGATATAAACGCCTTACTGCAAGGCATCACGAATATGACAATATCTTCTACGCCAGAATCGGACAAAACCTCCATCCAGGTACTGGAACGCATGGCGTCGCTGCTGGACGCCCTTGCCTCTTACCCGGATCCGGTCAGCCTGAAGGAACTGGCGCTGGCAACCGGCCTGCATCCGTCGACTGCGCACCGCATCCTGAACGATCTGGTGCTCAAACGCATCGTCGACCGCGTCGAACCCGGCACTTACCGCCTCGGCATGCGCCTGCTCGAGCTGGGCAACATCGTCAAGAGTCGCCTGGATGTGCGCGAAGCCTCGCTGGACCTGATGCGCCGCCTGCATCGCAAGACGAACCAGGCAGTCAATCTCTCCGTGCGCCAGAACGATGAAATCATTTATATCGACCGCGCTTTTTCCGAACGCTCCGGCATGCAGGTGGTACGCGCCGTCGGCGGCCGCGCGCCTTTGCATCTCACGTCTACCGGCAAGCTGTTCCTCTCGATCGACGACGTACAAGCGGTGCAGGCTTATGCCGAACGCACCGGTCTGAACGGCCACAACAAGAACTCGATCACCGATCTGGCGAAGCTGCATGGCGAACTGCAACGCGTGCGCGAACTCGGCTATGCGCGCGATAACGAAGAGCTGGAACTCGGTGTACGCTGCATGGCAGCCGGCATTCATGACGACAGCGGGAAGCTGATTGCAGGTCTGTCGATTTCCGCACCGGCAGATCGCCTGCAAGAGGCGTGGCTGGACGACTTGATCGCCACGGCCAAGGCCATCTCGCTCGCATTGGGATATTCGGGTAGCGGCAATACCAACGCAGGCTGAACGCTGCACGCAATAAAAAGGCGAACCGCGGTTCGCCTTTTTTATTTCATATTGCCGGATCAGCCTTCGACACGACGCGGATTCGCCGCAATACTTTGTTGCCGCGGGCTTTTCTCCAGCCATTTGCGGATACGCTGCGCATCGGCCAGACGCGAATACTTGCCCTTAGAATCGAGGAAGATCATCACGACCGGACGCCCATCGATGTTTGCCTGCATCACGAGGCAATGTCCTGCCTCGTTGATGAAGCCTGTCTTCTGGATGCCAATCTCCCAGTCGGGAT
>DATAHI010000274.1:0-3112 GCA_036263255.1 Oxalicibacterium sp.
CGCTGCGGGGCAGTTGCATAATGGGAATTGTTAAAAAGTACCGACACCCGCTGCATGCCGTTTGAACGAGGGGCGTGCAGCGATGGTTTGACAACGGACATCGGTAGCACAGCAGGCGATCGTGCAATGCCAGATTAGCCGTCCCGGTTAATTCTCATGGCGGTGATTGATGCGCTGCGACGTTGTCCCCGGCAGGAATTCATCGAGCAAGGTAAGGTGGACCGCTCGTGGGGCAGGGCCCCGTGGCAGCCTTGCTGATGGCGTTATTCGGACAGCATCACGCCGAGGAGCAGATAGAAGCCGCCTGACCATGCTGGTCGGCGCCTTCGGTATTGATGGCGGTACGCTTTTGCAAAACTCTTCGATTCGCCTAACGAGCCTAGCGGTGCAGCAGCGGCCGTTTGGGTGTGTTCTTCATGTGCATTTTCCACCAGACGCCGAGCAGCGAGTCGCCCCAGGCGACCGCCTTGCGGGGCAACGCCAGCAAATCGTTGTCGTGGCTTGCCGGAGCGCGCTCGCAAGTCGTCGCGCTTTGGTAACCTGCTTCTGCCACGATCTCCATCGCTTGGCGATCGTGGCTGCCGTAGGGATAACAAAAATGATCGATGCCGCTTCCCAGCGCATCTTCCAGCTCCATTTTCGAGCGGACGATTTCCTCCCGCACTCGCGCAACCGATAGCCCACCTAGCCGCACGTGACTGCTGGAGTGCGAACCGATTTCGATACCGTACTGCCTCAGTTCGCGCAGCCGTGCCGCGTTCATCAATGGCGCGGCGTGGTGGCCATCGCTCGCCAGCCAGTCGGCGTTTTTTCCCAGCATGCGCGAGATCGCGTAGACGGTGGCAGGAAAGCCGTGCGCGCGCAGATGCGGCAGCGCGTATTCGTAGAAGTTTTCATAAGCGTCGTCGAAAGTCAGTACCACGGCCTTGGGCGGTACCGCTCGTCCATCCTGCAAGGTTTGCACCGCGTCGCGCATGCTCATCACGCGATATCCCGCCATTTTCAGGTAACGCATCTGCAGAGCGAAGCGGCGATGGTCGCAATAGGTGGCGCGATGCGTTTGCATTGACGGGAAATCGCCGACCTGGTGGTACATCAGAATCTGGATCTTGTTCAAGCGCGCCTCTCGGCAATCAGTTCTTCATAGACGTCCAGCGTCGCGCGCGCCATGCGCGCAACGTCGAACATGGCTTCGTAGCGTTGCCGTGCTGCGGTCCCCATTCGAAGCCGCAGCGCCGCGTCGTCCATCATTTTGCATAGATTGCCGCTCAGCTGTCCGACGTCCTCCGTGTCGGATAGCAGGCCGGTCACACCGTCTTCCACCGCCTCGGCGATGCCGCCCACATCGGTTGCGACAACCGGAATGCCGAAGCTCGCGGCTTCGAGCAATGTCAGCGACAAGGCTTCGCGCCGGGAGGGCGCCAGCAGGATATCGGTGCAAGCATAGAGGTTTGCGATGTCTTCGCGGTGACCTACGAAGCGTATGCGGTCGCTGATGCCCAGGTCGATGGCCAGGTCACGCATGGCGCAGGCATAGTCGTTGTCCAGCGCGCCGGCCAGTACCAGAATCCAGTCGCGATCGGGAAGAAGGGCGAGGGCACGCAAGGCCAGGTCTTGTCCCTTTGCCGGCGTGAAGCGCGCTGCCATCGTCAGTACCAAGCCGCTGCCCGCTTGCAGATGCGTCCGCATGGCGGGCCGCGATGCGTGCGGCATCATCGCCCCATCCGGAATACCGTGCCGTACAGTGCGCAGCTTGCGCGCATGGCCTGCGCTTGCGAGAAACGCATGCACTGCATCCGATACGGCGATAATCCGATCGGCCAGCCCGAACCATTTGCTGGCGTTGGTCGAATGTGCAGTGGCAATACATGGCACGCCGGTAATGCGTGATGCCAGGCCACCGTAGAAGACCCCGCGCGTCATGTGGCCGTGCACGATGTCCGGCCTCTCATGGACCACGCACCACGCCAATCGCATCAGCGAAATGACGTCGAAAAATCCCTTGTATCCGATATGCCGGCGGCGCAGCCCGTGCATCGCCACCTGCTGCCCCAGCCAGCTGTCCAACGGGCCGGCGTAGATGCAATCGACACCTGCGGCCGAGAGCGCAAGCATCAATTCCAGCAGATGGCGTTCCGCTCCGCCTGCCTGGTGACTGTGGAGAACGAACATGACCCTGCGGACACGCCGTTGTGCCGAAGCGGTCGGCAGCGCAGTCGTTGGCGCTGGCAGGAACGATGCCGCCGTATCGATGGTTCTATGCACGATATCTTGTTCGCTCGGAAGTGGAGCGCGCAGCATCGCGCCGGCGACTTAGTTATCGCATAGGAACAAACGTATCGCGGTGTTATTGATATTTCTTTTGGCAGCGCTCGCACCAGAAGCTGCGGCGCTGCGTCTTGCCTAGACGGCCTTTGCTGAAAGGGATATTGCAGCGCGGGCAGGTGTGTTTCGTGTGCGCCAGCCAATGCTTCTTCAGTTCATAGACGCGTTTCCATTTCAGGAAATCGAAACTGTACTCGCGCGCCTGCTCGACCAGTTCGCGCAGCTTGTGATCCGACAAGCCGCCGATCGTCGACAGCGGATGCAGACGGATGCGAAACAGTACTTCGTTCTTGATGATGTTGCCCACACCGGAAAAGATGGTTTGGTCCAGCAGCGCATCGCACACCAGCATGTCGGGACGTGCGCGCAGCTTGCGGCGTGCGGCGGCAGGATTCCACAATTCGGAGAGGACGTCGGCGCTCCAGTCGTACTGTTCGTCGAGCGGACCGTCGACGATCCGCACCGAACTCGTATAGAAGTTCAATTCGCCATCATCGAATTCCAGGCCCAGGCTCGGTTTCGTTTCCTTGTGCGAGTTGATGCGGTAGGTGCCGAACAGCAGCAGGTGTACGCGCACCGTCAGCTCCGGCAGCTGAATCAGGAAATGCTTGCCCCAGGTGCGCAGCGCGACGATGCGCTGACCGCTCAGGCGCGTCATGTCGATCTTTGCCAGGCCGTGTGCATGTACGATCGTCTTGCCGACGAAGGCCGCGGTTTCTTCTTTCAGCAGGACGAGCGAGGGGCCTTCTGGCATCGCGCTCTACTTGCGGCTCTTGGTCTTCGGCAG
>DATAHI010000275.1:0-20782 GCA_036263255.1 Oxalicibacterium sp.
AAGGCACTGGCCGTCAATCTGTCCGACCTCGCCGCAATGGGCGCGGAACCGGTTGCGTTCACGCTGGCGCTCTCGTTACCATCCGTGGACGAAGAGTGGCTGTCCGCGTTCTCGCGCGGCATGTTTGCGCTCGCCGACCAACACGGCTGCGAACTGGTCGGGGGCGATACCACCAAAGGACCGCTGAACATCTGCATCACCGTCTTCGGACAAGTGCCGATCGGCGAAGCATTCCGGCGCGACGCAGCCCAAGTCGGCGACGACATCTGGGTCTCCGGCACGCTGGGCGACGCGCGGCTTGCCGTCGGCGCGCTGTACAACGAGTATTCGCTGGACGCGAGCGTGCTGGAACAGGCAGAAACACGGCTGCACATGCCGCAACCGCGTGTGCCGCTCGGCCTTGCCTTGCGCGGCATTGCACACGCGGCGCTCGATCTGTCGGATGGACTGATCGGCGATCTCGGCCATATCCTCGAACGCTCGGGCAAGGGTGCACGGCTCGACGTCGACATCCTACCGCTGGGCACGATGCTGCAACAGCAGGCACCGGACCTGCGTCGCCGTCTCGCGCTGTCCGGCGGTGACGATTACGAACTCTGCTTCACCGCTCCGGTATCCAAGCGCGAAGCGGTACTGGGCGCTGGCCTGGCATCGGCGACACCGGTCACACGCATCGGCAGTATCGAAGCCGAACATGGCCTGCGCCTGTTCGACCACGCGGGCACGGCGGTAAAACTGGCGGTGCACTCCTTTGACCATTTCGCCTCCTGAGCACACCGTGACGACCTCACCCAGCGTACGCGCCACTTCCCGTTTTATGCTGGCGCATCCCGCGCACATGATTGCGCAAGGTTTCGGCAGCGGGCTGTCCAGCATCATTCCCGGCACCTTCGGTACGCTGTTCGGCTGGCTGTCTTTCAATGTGCTGTCGTCGCGCTGGCCCGATACTTTCACGCCGCTCGCCTGGTGCGTGATTATTCTTGCCGCCTTCGTCATCGGCATCTGGGCATGCGAAAAGACTGGCCGCGATCTCGGCGTATCAGATCACGGCAGCATGGTATGGGATGAAGTGGTAGCGATCTGGATCGTGATGCTGCTGGTTACGCCCTCTTCCTTCTCCACGCAGTTCGGCGCTTTCCTGTGCTTCCGCATCCTGGACATGGCGAAACCCGCACCGATTTCCTACTTCGACCGACGCTTCAAAGGTGGCTTCGGCGTGATGCTGGACGACGTCGTCGCCGCCTTCTTCACACTACTGGTGATTGCACTATGGCGCACGATCTGATCGAACTTGCTGCGCGCGTCGGCGAAACGCTGAAGACGCACGGCCTGATGCTGGCGACGGCGGAATCCTGCACCGGCGGTGGCGTTGCACAAGCGATTACCGAAATCCCCGGTTCTTCCGCATGGTTCGATCGCGGCTTCGTCACCTATTCGAATGCATCGAAGATGGCCTTGCTTGACGTACCGGCTTCCGTGCTGGAAGCGCATGGTGCGGTGAGCCGCGAAACTGCGGCAGCGATGAGTACCGGTGCATTGCGTAACAGCGATGCGCAGGTTGCGCTATCGACCACCGGTATCGCCGGCCCGGATGGCGGGACGCCGGACAAGCCGGTCGGCACCGTATGTTTCGGCTGGGTGCTAGGAGAGAAACTGATGACGGAACGTGTGCAGTTCAGCGGTGATCGTCATGCAGTGCGTACGCAAAGCATCGAGCACGCGCTGCGCGGCTTGCTGGTCTTTCTCGACCAGCCCCTGGAACCTGCTATCAGCCGCGATAACGATTGATCGCGTCGCGCGTTTCCAGCGCGACACGGCGCGCGGCTTGTGCGAAATCCTCGCTGCCGTTTTCTTTCGCATACAGGATGGCGCGTGAAGAGTTGATCATCATCCCCGTACCACTCGCTGTGCGGCCTGCTTCCACCGTGGCCTGAATGTCGCCGCCCTGTGCGCCGATGCCCGGGATCAGCAGCGGCATATCGCCGACAATGCCGCGCACCTGCGCCAGTTCGTTCGGGAACGTGGCGCCCACCACCAGCGCGCACTGCCCGTTCGTGTTCCACTTGTCGGCGACCAGCTGCGCCACATGCTGGTACAGCGGCTTGCCGTTCACTTCCAAAAATTGCAAATCGGAGCCGCCGGCGTTCGAGGTGCGGCACAGCACCACCACACCGCGATCCTTCCATTCCAGATACGGCTGCACCGAATCGAAACCCATGTAGGGATTGACGGTCACCGCGTCCGCGCCGTAACGCTCGAACGCTTCGCGCGCGTACTGCTCGGCGGTGGCGCCGATGTCGCCGCGTTTCGCGTCCAGCACCACCGGAATGTGCGAATAACGCTGGCGCAGATAGGCGCACAGCGCTTCAAGCTGGTCTTCCGCGCGCATCGCTGCGAAATAGGCGATCTGCGGTTTGAACGCGCAGACGGCATCCACGGTTGCATCGGCGATCGCCTTGCAGAATTGCAGCACGCCATCCGGCTCACGCTGCAAATGTGCGGGAAAACGTGCCGGATCGGGGTCGAATCCCACGCACAGTTGCGAATTCTGCGACTGCCAGGCCGCGCTCAATTTGCTGATGAAGGTCACGATAATCTCGGTCATGCTCGAACAGCCGCTATTGTAGCCTGCCCGTGTTATCGTTCCGGTAAGAACGGCCGCGCGGTCGCCGCTACGGAACCCCGGACACAGGCCGCTGTCATTCCGGCAGACACTTTTGCGCAAGGAGAAAAATAATGAACGCAATCATCAAATGGTTTGCCATCGCAGCGCTGGCCAGCATACTGAGCGCCTGTGGCTACAACGATTTCCAAAGCAAGGATGAAGCGGTCAAGGCGGCATGGAGCGAAGTGGTCAACCAATACCAGCGTCGCGCCGATCTGATTCCCAACCTGGTCAATACTGTCAAGGGCTATGCCAAGCATGAACGCGAGACGCTGGAAGCCGTCACGCGCGCCCGCGCTGCCGCCACCAGTATTCAGGTCACGCCGGAAGTATTGAATGATCCGCAGGCCTTCAATCGCTTCCAGCAGGCGCAGGGCGAACTGACGCAAGCCTTGTCGCGCTTGATGGCCGTTTCGGAAAACTATCCGCAGTTGAAGGCCGACACCGGCTTTCGCGATCTGCAATCACAACTGGAAGGCACGGAAAACCGCATCACCGTCGCGCGTCAACGCTACATCGCCGCGGTGCAAGAGTACAACGTGCTGGCGCGCAGCTTCCCGACCAATCTGACTGCGAAGATGTTCGGCTACCAGGTCAAGCCTTCGTTCACGGTCGAAAACGAGAAGGCGATTTCGACCCCGCCGTCGGTCAATTTCGACAAGTAAGCGCACAGGAATCATCATGCGTCGCGTGTGCACGCACCTCTTGTTCGCCATGCAGCTGCTGCTGGCCTGCGCAATTGCGCACGCGCAGAATTTCGTTCCTGTTCCACCGTTGAAAGGACATGTGAACGATCTGGCCGGCATGCTGACGCCGACCCAGCGCAGCACGCTGGAAAACGTGCTGACGGAATACGAACAGCGCAGCGGCAGCCAGATCGCGATCCTACTGGTCGACAGCACGGCGCCGGAAGCGATCGAGCAGTACAGCATCCGTGTGGCCGACGCATGGAAACTCGGGCGCAAGGGCATCGATGACGGCGTGATCCTGCTGGTTGCGAAAAACAATCCGCCGGCATTACGCCGCCTGCGCATCGAGGCGGGACGCGGCGTGCAAGGCGAATTGACGGACGCACAATCGAAACGCATCCTGCAGGACGTCATCGCGCCGCATTTCCGTCAGGGCGATTTCTATGGCGGCCTGACCGCCGGTGTCTCGGTCATCACCGCACTGCTCGACAAGGAAGCCTTTCCGCAGCCGCAAGCGCCAGCACACGGCGAAGTACGCGGCGACAGCGGGCTTGGACTGACCCCATTCATTTTCTTCGCCGTCCTGATCGCGATCACGCTTCTGCGCAGCCGTGGCGGACGCGGCGCGCGCATTCGTCACAGCAGCGATGGCTGGGGCAACTCCGCCGGCGTGATACTGGGCAGCGCTCTCGGCAATGCGTGGGGCCGCCGCTCCGGCGGCGATTTCGGCGGCTTTGGCGGCGGTGGAGGTTTCGGAGGCGGAGGCGGATTTTCCGGCGGTGGCGGCGGTTTCGATGGCGGCGGTGCTTCGGGGAACTGGTGACGAGATGAATAAACTGAAACGTGCATTCCGTCATCTGACGACAACAAAAGCCAGCGGCCGACGCTTGTTTCCGACCGCTACGCTGCATGCCGTCCGCAATGCCATCGCGGAAGGTGAAGTGTTGCATCGCGCGGAAGTGCGCTTGATCGTTGAAGCGGCACTCGACTGGGAAGCAGTGTTCAAGGGTATGAGTTCACGCGACCGCGCCAGCGAACTGTTCACGCTGTACCGCATCTGGGACACCGAGGAAAACTGCGGCGTGCTGATCTACATCAATCTGGCGGACCGCCGTGTCGAGATCATCGCTGACCGTGGCTTGGCGAAATGCGTACCGGCGGAAGAATGGCAGAGCATATGCCGCACCATGACGCATGGCTTCGCCCAGGAGGCCTATCACGACAGCGTGCTGGCCGGCCTGCGGCAACTCAACGCATTGCTGGCGCAGCGCTTCCCCGAGAACCGCAGCGCACACAACGATCAGTTGTCGAACCAGCCGGTTCTGCTGTGAGTGCAGCGTTCCCGGCATTCGCACCGCCGCCGTCGTTCTGATACACCCACTGCAGCAAGGCATCCAGCGCCGGTGAAGCGGCGCCCGCATTTGGATAATTGACGATGCCGACCACCACATATCGCCGGCCCGATGCACCGAGCACATAGCCCGCTACCGCGCGCACGTCGGTCAGCGAACCGGTCTTGATGTGCGCACGCCCCGCAATGCCGTCCGTCGTCAGCCGCTTGCGCATGGTGCCGTCATTCGCCACCAGCGGCAGCGAAGACATCAGTTCCGCCATTGTCGGTGAACGGTAATCGGCTAGCAGCATGCGCCCCAGCATGCCGGCCGACACGCGTTCCACGCGCGAGAGTCCCGAACCGTTTTCGATCACCAGCGGCGCGACATCGATGTTCTCGGCAGCCAACCAGCTCCGGATGACGGTCGCGCCCTGCGCCGTCGTGGCCGGCACGCTGCCGGTTTCCTTTGCGATCGTCAACAGAAGCTGACGTGCCATCACGTTGTTGCTGTACTTGTTGATGTCCCGCACGACTTCGGCCAGCGACGGCGATTGCCATTCGGCGAGCGGGTGCGCCTCCGGCGGCGCGATGCCGTTCACCACATTGCCGGCCAAGGTGCCGCCGACTTCGCTCCATAACTGGCGGAACACCATGCCGAAGTAATCGACAGAAGAAGTCAGATAAGGATGGATGTACCAGGTCTTCTCACCGCATACCGCGGAGAAGGAACCGGCAAACGTGATGCCGCGCGCGTCAAGCGCCGGCTGCAGTTTCGACTGCCAGTCGATGCAGGCGCCGCCGCTCAATGCGGGCGGTACGATATTCCAACCGGCTGCAGGCGGTTCGGTCGTGACGTCGACGCGGTTCAATTCGGGGCGCGGCGTGAAATGCACGGCGAACGACTTGTAGTTCAGCAGCAGCGCATCCGGACCGGCGTTGTAGGGCTTGATCGGATCGCCGTCGAACAGCGCCGCGTCGTACGGCGTTTCCGCAAAGGCGGACCGATCCAGCACCACGTTGCCGCGAATCTCGCGGATGCCGGCCGCGCGAATACGGCGCAGGAACAACCACAGGTTTTCCGTCACCAGCTTCGGATCGCCGCTGCCCTTGATGATGAGGTCGCCGTTCAGCACGTCGCCATCCTGCGTGCCACTCGCAAGCGCCTGCGTCTTCCAGCTGTAGGCAGGTCCAAGCAGGGACAGCGCGGCGCTCGTTGTGACAAGCTTCATGGTCGACGCTGGATTCATGGCGCTCGCTTCGTTGAGGCTCAGCAGCGGTGCGCCTGCGTCAACGGCCTGCACGAAGATGCCAACGGCCGACGGCGGTATGGCAGCGCGCTGCAGGGCCGCAGCGACCGTAGGCGGCAAAGGCTCTGCCGCATGTGCGGACGCCTGAAACAAGAAAATAAAGGACAGGGAAACGAGAGTGTGGAACGGCTTACTCAGCGGCATAAGAGGGAATGATGAAATCGATGCTAGCCATTATGGCATCAGCATTGCGGCTTTGTGCCTGCCGTACGTCGGCACCGATGTTGTACAAATGACGCAGCTTGCGCATTTCGTTGCGCCGGATACCAGCTTGGCATTTCCACGATGCAATCCGCATTACAATGGCCCGGCGTCAGGCAAGCACTGCGTCCGCCTTCGCAAGCAAGATCGCTTCCACTCCGTACGTAGGCTCGTTGGCGATGCATTCATTCCATTCCTGCTTGCAGGTCCTGTTCTGGCTCGGCATTCTCGCTTTCGGCCTTGCCATGGCGATGGCGGCTGCCTTCCTCTATCTGCAGGCATCGAGCCGGCGTTCGTCACAGGAAGAACTCGTTTTCCTGCATGCATGGCGTCCGCTACTGCTCGGTTCCTTCCATTCCGCCGTGCCGGCAGCACTACCCGTTCTGGAACGCGCACATCGACTGCACTTTCTCAAACTCTGGAACCGGCTAATGCAGGACAGCCAGGGTGAAGCCGCCGCCGAACGACTGATCGCCATAGCGCACGCGGTAGCATGTGCCCCTTTTTGCCGACGCTATCTGCGCCAAGGCGATCGCATCGAGCGGCTACTGGCAACGCTGACGCTCGGACGGCTGCGCGATCATATCGCCTGGGATGACCTGGTGAATCAGACCTTGGCCGCGGACCCGCAAGCCTCGCTGCTGGCGTTTCATGCGCTGGTGCGCATCGATGCCGAAATCGCCGCGCAGCAGCTGACGCCGCTGATGCTCGCCCGCAAGGATTGGCCGGTGGCGCAGCTGGCTTCCATCCTGCAACCAGCCCAGGCCGCCTTCATCCCCGTCATGATCGACGTATTGCAGGACAGCCGCGCAGTGCATATACCGCGCACGCTGCGACTGATCGAGGCGCTACGCTTGTCGCTGCCGCAGGCAAGCATTCGCCATATGCTGGACACGGCTGACAGTACCGAAGCGCTGATCGGTACGCTGCGCATCATCAACGACGTTGGCCTGCTGCCGCAGGCACGCGCCTATCTGAAGCACGAGGATTGGCGCGTGCGTGTGCAGGCGGCGAAAATGCTCGGCCGCATCGGCGAACATGCCGACGTGAATCGCCTGATCCCGCTGCTGGCCGATGCGCAATGGTGGGTGCGTTATCGCGCCGCGCAAGCCTTGTCCAGCATGCCGTTCATGAGCCGTGCCGAGATGGAACTGTTGCGCAACAATCTGTCGGACCGCTTTGCGCGCGACATGCTGAGCCAGGTACTGGCAGAAAGGAAGCCCGCATGACTCCGGCCGCCCTACTGTTTTTCGGCAGCGCCGCGTACATCGGCCTGGCGCACGGCAGTGGATTGCTGCTGCATCTGGCTGCCTGCGCCGGCCTGCGCAAGGCCGAGGAAAGCGGCATGCTGGCCGAACTCCCGCAACTGCATTCCGATCTGGAACCGCCGATTACGCTGGTCCTGCACGTACACGACAATGCCGCACGCGCCGCAGCATGCACGCGCGCATTGCTGGCACTGCATTACCCGGCACTGGAAGTCATCGTAGTCAACGATGGTTCGCAGGACCGAACCATGGAAGCGCTGCGCGATGCCTTCGAGCTGCTGCCCTTCCCTGAGGCCTACCGCATCCAGTTGCCTACGCAACCGGTTACGCAGATCTATCGTTCTACGCGTCATGCCAATCTGCGCGTGCTCGACAAGCAGGCCGGTGGATGCGCCGACGCATGGAACGCCGGCATCAATGCTGCGCGCACGCCACTGGTGTGCTGCATCGATTGCGACATCAGCCTGCAACCGGACAGCCTGCACAGCTTGGCGCTACCCTTCCTCGCCGACGCAGACACGAGTGCATCGACTGGCGCGCTGAGCAAGCTCTCGCATGACGACCGCATGTCGTCGCGCCTTGCTTTCGTCAGCGCGCTGCGCTCGCAGTTGTTTGCACCGCTCGGCTGGTCCGCGCTGAATGCATTGCTGGTTGCTCCTTCCGGTGTGCAACTGCTGCGCAAGGAAGCCGTGATCGAAGCAGGCGGTTACCAAGTTAGTCGCGCTGCGCCGGAGGCTGGACTGCTGATGCGGCTGCATGCGCTGGCAAATGCAAAGCAGCGACCATACCGGATTGTCTTCGTCGGCGAGGCGCTCGGCAGCCGTCAGCCCCTGCAGCAGCAAACCGAAAGCGAACGCTGCCGTGCATGGCAGCGCATCCTGCTCGGCAGCGCCTGCAGCCAGCGCGCGCTGCTGTGGCGCCACCAGGTGCGCTGGCAACTGCGGCTGGCCTTTGTTTACCTGCTGCTGTTCGAATGCCTGGGTCCGCTGCTTGAAGTGGCGAGCTATGCGTGGATAGCCGTGGCAGCCGCAACCGGCCTGATTTCATCGCAAGCATGCATGATCTTCCTTCTGTTTGCCGTCAGCACGGGAACACTGCTGTCCTTATCCGCCCTGTTGCTCGATGCGCTCTCGTTCCGTCAGGCACGCAAGCTCTCGGAACCGCGCAAACTAGTTGCCTCGGCAGTAATGGAAAATCTCGGCTACCGTCAGATGCGTGCGTGGTGGCGTACGGTGGAACTGACAAGCAGTCTGCGTCGTGCTCGTGCTGCTGGTATGACACGCGCTTGAAGATCAGAGCAGGGAGCGCGTGGTGGAAATCGGGAGGCGCTTTCCATCGCGCCGCATATCGGCGAAAGCCAGGGCCGTTACCGGCGGGCTGAAAAAATATCCCTGCATCTGATCGCAATCGTGCTGACGCAGATACGCCAGCTGCGCTTCGGTTTCTACCCCCTCTGCGATCACTTGCAGCCGCAGGCTGTGTGCAAGCGAAACGATGGTCGAGACGATCGCGGCGTCATCAGGATCGGTCGTAATGTCGTTGACGAAAGAACGATCGATCTTCAGCACATCGATGGGAAAGCGCTTCAGATAAGACAGGCTCGAATAGCCGGTGCCAAAATCGTCGATCGATAATTGCACGCCAAGCGCCTTCAATTCACGCAGCACGCCGATTGCGCGCTCCACATCGGCCATCACGAGACTTTCCGTCAGTTCGATTTCGAGATACTGTGGTTCGAGCTGCGCTTCGTTCAACGCATGCGCAATCGACTCGACCAGATCGTTGTGCGCGAACTGCCGTGCCGAGAGATTGACCGACACCCGCAAGTGAGCGATACCGTTCGCCTGCCATGCCTTGTTCTGCATGCAAGCCGTACGGATCACCCAAGCACCGATCGGAACGATTAGGCCGGTTTCCTCGGCCAGCGCGATGAAGCGTGCCGGAGAAATCATGCCCAGCTCGGGATGCCGCCAGCGAATCAGCGCTTCGACACCGACAATCTCGCCGCTCTGCAGATCGACCTGCGGCTGGTAATGCAGCTCGAACTCGTCGCGCTCCAGCGCATTGCGCAAGTCGCCTTCGAGGCGCAGGCGCTCCATCGCCTTCTCGTTCATTGTCGAGGTGTAGAACTGGAAATTGTTGCGCCCGGTTTCCTTGGCACGGTACATCGCGATGTCGGCGTGCTTGATCAGGTCTTCGGATTTCTCGCCGTCCGCCGGGTATACCGCGACGCCGATGCTGCACGTGATGAAAAATTCGTGGCCATGGATATCGAGTGGCGCCGCGATCGCGTCCATCACGCGTTGCACGATGCCGGTCGTGAGTCCATCGTCGTCACGTTCGGTCAGCACCAGCACGAACTCGTCGCCTCCCATGCGCGCCACGGTATCGGTTTCGCGCACCGCAGATTGCAGACGATATGCCACGGCCTTCAGCAGCGTATCGCCGGCCTGATGGCCCAGCGTGTCGTTGATGAACTTGAAGCGGTCGAGATCGACGAACATAACCCAGATCGGGTGACCGTAACGATAGGCGTAGGAAATCGCCTGCCCCAGCCGATCCCGCAGCAAGCTGCGGTTGGCAAGCCCGGTCAGCGCATCGCGGTTGGTCTGAAATTCCAGTTCGGACTCGTAGCGCTTGGTTGCAGTAATGTCGTACTGTGCTGAGACGAAATGGGTGACCTCGCCGTTCTCGTCGCGCACCGGCGCGATATAGACATCGCTCCACAGCAACGCGCCGTCCTTGCGATAGGTGCGCAGCACGGCATGGCCTTCGCGCTGTTCCAGCACGGCAGCGCGAATTTCGCTGACGCCGGGCTGATCTGCCGCTTCGTTCCACAGGAAGGAGCTTTCGCGCCCGATCACTTCGCTCTCGGTATAGCCAGTGATGCGTTCAAAGGCGGGATTTACGTACTCGAGCGGATAGTGCGGCGCTTCTGCCTTCACGATGACGATGGCATTGGCGCTCGCCTCGATCGCGCGTTCGCGCAACTGCAAGGCTTGTTCGGCGCGCTTGCGGGCGGCAATGTCGGCCGTCAGATCCTCGTTCAATGCCTGCAGTTGCGCGGTCCGTTGTTCGACCACGCACTGAATGCGTCGCGAGCGGCCAATCAGCGCCTGCACGTAAGCCGCGCCGCCGATGCTGAACAGCATGCCGGCGATAAAGGCCCACAAGGACCCGGCACTTTTCTCGGCGAAGAAGCTGGGCGGCGTCGCCACCGCCATTTGCCACGGTTGCCCTGCTACCTCAAAGTTGACGCGGTACGGCTTCGGACTGTCATAGAACAGCCAGTCGGGGAACCAGTTCGACGGCTTGCGTAGCGAAGGTTCACGGCCGCTGCGATAGACCAATGTGGCGTCGCTTGGTGCGGCGCTCGCATACACGCTGATGCACAACTCGCCTTCGGGCTGCAGGGACCCACCCTCCATCAGCGCCTTGGTGATCAGGTCGCCGCCACGAAACACCGCGGCGGTATCGCCGATCACGGCTGCGCGGCGCGACGCCGTATCGGTCGGCACCGTACCGAAGCGATAAACCGGCATCAGCACAACGATGCCACGTTGCGTGCCGCTTTCCTGTACCAGGCGGATCGGTCCGGTAGCGGAAGGCAGGCCGGTATCGATTGCGCGCTGCATTGCAGCAGTCTGAAAATCATTCGATGCCGCATCGAAACCCAGTGCCGCTTCATTGCCCTCCATCGGCTCGACGTAGTCGACCACGCGATAAAAGGGACGGCGCTGCGCCGGAACACGTTCGCCATGCGCCACTTCGGTGATCGTGAACCCCGGATAGATACCCTGCATGCGGGTCTCATACGCAGCGCGATCGGCATCCGAGACAATGCGATGAAAGGCGAAATTCTGGACGTATGGCACACGCATCAGCAGCGGCGCAGTAAAGCTGTGGAATTGCTCGCGGCTGACGTCGTTGAAGGAAGCGAACAGCTGATTGATGTTGCCGAGGATGCGTATCGAACGATCCAGGCTTTCCTGTACCGCGGAAGCGCGCAGTCGCGCGTGTTGCTGAAAATCGATGTCCGCCTTCTCGTGTTCAAGCTGCCGCAAGGAGACGAAGATCACTGCGCTGATGATCAGTCCCAGCAACAAGGCCAGAACCGCCGCAAGCGACAAGGCGGAGAAAGAACGGCGCATATTGAGTTTCCTACGCGATGTCGTAACAGGCAATTCGATTGTCGAAAGCGCTGCGGAAGGCGAGGCAGTCCCTAGCGTAACTTATTTGACAGACAAATGTAAGGACGCTTGCATGCCCCACGCAACAACACCTGCGGTAGAAAACGGTTGAAGAAGGAAAGATCAGCCGAGCCACTTGGCAATAGACAATAGCAATACCAACAGCATCCACAGCAGCAGCGCCCGCCACACCAGGCCGACGGTACTTTGCAGCGCGCGGCTGCTTGCCTCTTCTCCTGGCGGTATTTCGGGATCGATGCCGTTCGCTTCGACCAGATCGGTATCGATGACAGTCACCTTCAATGCGGTCTCTTGCGATGCGCCGAGGCGTATGCCCATCGCGCCGCCACCGGCGGACAGGATGATGCCGACGGCCTCATCCTGCCAGCGGCCGGCGAAATTGCGCCACGCATAGATTGCGTCTTCGAAGTTGCCGACGACTGCGAACGCTGCAGCAGTCAGACGCACCGGGATCCAGTCGATCACGTAGAAGGCTTGGCGTGCGAATCGGCCAAACTCGTCGCGCTCCGCCATGCGTGGTTCATTCCATACACGTGACAAATACTCGGCCACACGATACATGACCGCGCCCACCGCACCGAGCGGCGTCAATATCCAGAAGAACACGCCGAACACGTTGCGATGCGTCGTGATCAGTGCGGTCTCGACCGTGATGCGTGCGACTTCACTGATATCCATGCCGGCCGTATCGCGCCCTGTCCATTCCGACAGCAATGCACGTGCCGTCGCTTCATCGCCGCTGTTGAGCGCAAGCTGAATCGAGGTAAAGAAATGGCTGTAGTGGCGAAACCCAAGCGTCAGATACACGATCACGACGTTCAGCACCAGCACCGCCAGCACACCGAGCTTCAAGGCGACCCAGTACAGGATCGCCACCGGCAGCGTGAACGCCGCGATCATCAGGACGCACGCGAGCCGGCCCTGCTGCGCCTGGCCCGCATTGAACGATGCTTCCAGCCTGGCTGCGAGTGTACGAGCGGCCCCGTATACCGGATTGTCGGCACGCAAGGGCTTGAGTTGCTCGATCAGGAGCGCAAAAAGGATGGAAAAGAATGTCATTGAGGCGCCTGGTTGTCGGGGAAGTCCATAAGATAACGCAGGCCCCCTCGGGAATCAATCTGGCAACACTTTACGGGAAAGTGCGGATGTGGATTCACGCGCGCAAGAAGTGGAACAGATTGCGTAGCATGCCGGCAGTCGCGCCCCAGATGAAATAACGCTCATACGGCATCACGTAAAACGTGCGCCGCCCGGTAGAAAATTCCGCCGTGCGGCGTTGATGGTGCATGCCGTCCATCAGAAAGGACAAGGGCACTTCGAAAATTTCGGCGACCTCGAAGGGATCGGCATGCGTCTCGAACGGCGCATGCAGCAGCGCGACCACCGGCGTCACCTTGAAGCCGGTGCCGGTGTGATACTCCGGCAGCTGGCCGATTACTTCGATGTGACGGCGATCGAGGCCGATTTCTTCCTGCGTTTCACGCAAGGCTGTTTCGATCGGCGACGCATCTTCCGCTTCCACACGCCCGCCCGGAAAACTGATCTGCCCTGCATGTGCATTCAGGTGCGCGGTACGCTGCGTCAACAGCAACGTGGGCGCGCGATCGTGCAACACGATAGGCACGAGTACTGCAGCAGGCGTGAGTGGTCCGCTCATCGGCCGTACCAGGCGCTCCACCGTGATTTCCGGGTCCCATTGCGGCGGCTGCGCAAAACGCTGACGCAAGGCATCGGGCTGCAATCGCTCCGGCGGAACTGCCGGCTCGCCGGCCAATGCATCGATAGGCAACAGTTCCGGGTCAAAGTGCAGCTTGGCCAAATGAAATTCCTGTTTAAGACGAGAGATACGGCAATGAATGCGGAGATCGGCAGCAGCGATCGGATGCACGATAAAGTGCAGCTACTTTATAAGAAATGCGCGATGCCTGCATGAAACGGGATGCTACAGCGCAAAAAAGAAAGGCACCCGAAGGTGCCTTTCTTTTCGATGCAGCGAAAAACGGTGCTTATTCTTCCGCTTTTGCAGCGCCACGACGATTCGGCAGTTTTTCCTTGATACGTGCCGACTTGCCCGAACGGTCGCGCAGGTAGTACAGCTTGGCACGACGCACGTCACCACGACGCTTGACTTCGATCGATGCGATCAGCGGCGAATACAGCTGGAACGTACGCTCCACGCCTTCGCCGGACGAGATCTTGCGAACGATAAAGTTCGAGTTCAGGCCACGGTTGCGACGGGAAATCACGACGCCTTCGTAAGCCTGGGCGCGCTTGCGCGTGCCTTCGACGACGTTGACGTTGACCACCACCGTATCGCCAGGAGCGAAGTCGGGGATGTTCTTGCCGAGACGAGCAATTTCTTCTTGCTCCAATTGCTGGATCAGATCCATTTTTATTACTCCTTAAACCATCTTGCCGGCGCGGCGTACTTCAAAAATGCCCGGTAGAGGATGGGGTTACACATTGCGACGATTAATGTCGTCGCGCGCTACTGCTTACTGCAAACTGCTCAAAAACTTTTCATCGGCGACGCTCAGCAAACCTGCTTCACGTGCCTTGGCAATCAGATCCGGTCGCTTCTTCGCGGTCGCTTCCAGCGCTCGTTCGCGTCGCCATTTCTCGATGTCGAGATGATGGCCGCCTAGCAGCACTGCCGGCACCGCTTCGCCTTCGTAGACCTCAGGCCGCGTGTAATGCGGGCAATCGAGCAAACCGTTGACGAAGCTGTCTTCGATCGCCGAGGCATCGTCACCCAGTACCCCGGGCAATTGCCTGATCACTGCATCCATCAGCGCCATCGCCGGCAACTCGCCGCCAGACAGCACGAAATCGCCGAGGCTGATTTCTTCATCGACATACGCATCGAGGAAGCGCTGGTCGATTGCCTCATACCTGCCGCACAACAGCACGACGCCGGGTTCCGCCGCGAGCTTCATGACGCGTTCATGCGTCAGCGCTTTGCCTTGCGGCGACAGATAAATCACCTTTGGCACGGCGAGCTCGGCGGCGACCTGTCTCGCCTTCGCGGCCTTCACCGCCCCTTCGAGCGGCTTGATCATCATCACCATGCCGGGTCCGCCGCCATAAGGCCGGTCGTCCACAGTGCGGTGCCGGTCGGTGGTGAAATCGCGCGGATTCCACAGCGAGAGATGACACTTGCCTTGCTCGAACGCGCGTCGCGTAATACCCGACTGGGTCAGCGCGGTAAACATTTCGGGGAAAAGCGTGACGACATCGAATTGCATCTCGCCTCACCCTTTCAGAATCGTTCCCGGCAAGGCGAACTAGTAATCCAGTCCCCAGTCCGCCGTAATTTTTCTTGCGTCGCGATCAACCTTGATCACGAACTGGTCGACGAACGGAATCAGCATTTCCTGCGCATTCTCGCCCGTCGGCTGTACGCGCAATATCGGATGCGCACCGTTGTCCATCATGTCCTTGACGGTACCCAAGGCCTGGCCTTCCGGGTTTTCCACCGCCATGCCGATCAGATCGACCCAGTAGAACTCGTTGTCGTCCAACGCCGGGAAATGGCTGCGGGAGACTTGCACCGTTGCGCCCTTCAGCGCTTCCGCCGCATCCCGGTCCGCTACGCCCATCAGCTGGGCGACGATATCGCCGGAATGTTCGCGCACTTGCATGCGCGCGACGTCGCGGAGTTCGGGCTTGTCCAGCCACCAGGTCTTGGCATGCAGCAGCGCATCCGCTTCGGACGAATACGGACGAATCCGCACCCAGCCTTGCAACCCGTACGCGCCGGCAATATGGCCGACCAGGACCAGATCTTCAGGAACCTTCATCCCGGATATCCTTGCCCGGACAAAGGATCAGTCAAACCAAGCGGCAAATTAAGCAGCAGCTTTTTTGCCAGCTTCGCTGATCAGGCGCGATACGGTCGGCGACACTTGTGCGCCAACGCCTTGCCAGTAAGCCAGACGGTCTTGCGCAACGCGCACGCTTTCTTCAGCGCCGGCAGCAACCGGGTTGTAGAAACCGATGCGTTCGATGAAGCGACCATCGCGGCGATTGCGCGAGTCCGTTGCAACGATGTTATAAAAAGGGCGCTTTTTTGCACCACCACGAGCTAAACGAATGACGACCATAGTATTTCCAAAAATGTCAGAAGACGGAAAAAGCCGCAAATTATAGCCTGAATACCGCCGCAGCCGCAAGCCGCTTCGCCACGATCCAACACCGGCGCCCTTGGCAAAGAAGCGGAACGCCAGCAGGAACGGGCAGGATGTTTCTGCCCTTACAATAAGCGTTGCAAAAACCCATCAACCGCACCGTTTCCTGGAACGCCCATGGCCGCCAAACACAAGAACAAAACCGTCGCCACCCTGCTTGCCGCGCTGCTCGGAGGGTTTGGTGCGCACCGTTTTTATCTTTTTGGCAAGAAAGACGTCGGTGCGTGGGTTTACCTGTTCCTGTTTCCGCTGTCGATCTTTGCCGGCTTTCTTGCCGCGCTGATCATCGGCTTGACGCCCGATGCCAAATGGGATGCCCGTTTCAATCCCGCTTCCGGCCAAACCTCGCATTCCGGCTGGCCGGTGATTCTGATCGTCGTGCTAACCTTTGCACTTGGCTCGACCGCCATCATTGCCAGTATTGCCCGCCTGCTCGACCTTTATCTCACCGGCGGCGCCTACGGCTGACGAAACGAGCCGTCGCGGCGTTTCTTTTTAGCGCCGCCCCATCACCGCCTTATTCCCCGCGCTGCATGGCATTTGCCGTATGGCACGCATAGTGCTTTGTCGAAACATCATCGGTTTCTCAAACACGTTCGCCGGGGAGGCTTTCATGAAGCACCACCTTGTTTTTGCCGCTTTTCTATTTGCACTGATGCCGTTTGCGAGCGCGCAGTCGCCCGAATCGGCACCCGCTGCCGCGGATTCACCCCAGCTGACTGCAGTGCTGCCGGCTTCCGAGCCGCTTGCCGTCTCGCCCCCTGCGCCGGCAGAACCAGCCGCGCCGCCCGCCGCCGCGCCCGAAGCGCCAATGACGCATCCGACCATGGTCGATGCCAGCAAACTGAACGCCGGCGACACAGCCTGGATGCTGACTTCGACCGCGCTCGTGCTGCTGATGACGATTCCCGGATTGGCGCTCTTCTATGCCGGCATGGTGCGCAAGAAGAATGTGCTGGCCACGATGGCGCACAGTTTTGCGACGACTTGCCTGGTCACGGTGATCTGGGTCGTGATCGGCTACAGCCTTGCCTTCACGCCTGGCTCGCCTTTCATCGGCAGCCTCGATCGCGTGCTGCTGAACGGCATGAGCTTCCTGAAGGAGGCCGGCAAGGTCAGCGTCAGCGAAATCGCGCCGACCATTCCCGAAAGCGTGTTCATGATGTTCCAGATGACCTTTGCGATCATCACACCGGCGTTGATTACCGGCGCCTTTGCGGAACGCATGAAATTTTCCGCGCTGCTGATATTCATTTCGCTGTGGTCGCTGTTCGTCTATTCGCCTGTCGCACACTGGGTATGGGAACCGTCGGGCTGGCTCGCAGCGCGCGGCATCCTCGACTTTGCGGGCGGCACGGTGGTGCACATCAACGCTGGTGTTTCCGCACTGGTCGCCGCATTGATCATCGGGCCGCGCACCGGCTTCGGCAAGGAACCGATGCCGCCGCATAACCTGGTGCTGACCGTCATCGGCGCCTGCCTGTTATGGGTCGGCTGGTTCGGTTTCAACGCCGGTTCGGCAGTCGCCGCCGATGGCCGCGCCGGCATGGCGATGCTAGTCACGCAGCTCGCCACCGCTGTCGCGGCGCTGGCATGGATGTTTGTCGAGTGGGCCCGCCGCGGCAAACCGTCGGTGCTGGGCATGGTATCGGGCGCGGTCGCCGGGCTGGTCGCCATCACGCCGGCATCAGGCTTCGTCGACGTCACCGGTGCGCTGGTGATCGGCGCAGCTGCGGGCGTGGCCTGCTATCTCGGCGCAACAAGCCTGAAGGCCATGCTTGGCTATGACGACTCGCTCGACGTGTTCGGCGTGCATGCGATCGGCGGCATCGTCGGCGCCTTGCTGACCGGCGTATTCGCAGTGAAGGACATCGGCGGCGTCACCAGCAGCTTCGGCAACCAGGCCTTCGGTGTGATCGTCACCATCGTCTTCTCCGCAGTCATGACGGCCATCATCCTCGGCATCGTGAAAGCGCTGGTCGGGCTGCGCGTCACGCCGGAATCCGAACGCGAAGGTCTCGATCTCGAACAACACGGCGAGCATGTGCTATGAGCGACGAACATCACACGCGGGCAGCGCTGGAAAATCAGGCCTTTGCCCTGATGGGGCGATTGCACGTGATCCTGCGGCGGCAGACCGGCCGCGTGACGGACATCGAGTACATGCGCATCGACCCCGCCTATTGCCGTTACCTGCTGAAACTCGCGTCGCTGTCGGACAACGCGGACCTGCGCGATATCGGCGTCAAGCTGGAGGAAATCTACTTCGGCCCGGAGGGACTGTTCGTCAAAGGCGAACCGCGTCCGCTGCTGGCGCGCCTGACCGAACAGGAAGCCAGCCCGAAAGTACCGGCAGACCCCGCGGCGCCCGCCGCGCCGAAGACGGACGACGACGTCGATCGCGGCTACATCGGCCGGCTACGCTGACCCGAACGCTTAGAACTGGTCTTCCGCCAGGGCGAGCGCACCTGCGCTGCCCTGCACGATGGCCGTGCGATAGGCAAGTGTCTGCGGCAGGAAATGGTCGGCGAAGAAACGCGCCGTCACGATCTTGGCTTGCAGGAAAGCGCTGTCGCTGTCACCCTCGCCTGCTGCAAGCATGCGATGCGCAATCGACGCTGCACGCGCCAGTTGCCAGCCGCCGAACGCAATGCCGGCCATCTTCAGATACGGCACGCTGCCGGCGAATACATTCTTGATCTCGGCTTCGATATGTCCGATGACGTAGTCCACTACTTCATCGAGAGCGGCGGCTGCATCGGATAGTTGCACGGCAATCGCACGCAGGTCCTCGCTGTCCGCCTTCGCCAATGCCGCCGCTGTTTCGCGCACGCGCGAGATGGCGGCTTTTGCCACCGCGCCACCGTCGCGTACCGTCTTGCGGCCAACCAGGTCGTTCGCCTGAATCGCGGTCGTACCTTCATAAATGGTCAGGATGCGCGCATCGCGGTAGAACTGCGCCGCGCCGGTCTCCTCGATGAAACCCATGCCGCCATGAATCTGTACGCCGGTCGATGCGACGTCGATCGCCATCTCGGTAGACCAGCCTTTCACGATCGGCACCATGAATTCGTAGAACGCCTGCTGTTCGCGGCGCAGCTGTTCATCGACGTGATGATGCGCGACATCGAAGGCGGCGGCAGTGACGTAGGCCAGCGCACGCGCTGCCTCGATTTGCGATTTCATCGCCATCAGCATGCGCCGCACATCCGGCTGGTGAATGATGGAAACCGGCGCCGCCGACCCCTCCAGATCCTTCGACTGCACGCGCTCCTTCGCATATTGCACCGCCTTCTGGTACGCGCGTTCGGCAAGGCCGATACCCTGCACGCCGACCGCGAAGCGCGCCGCGTTCATCATGATGAACATCGTTTCCAGGCCGCGGTTCGGCTGGCCGACCAGCGTGCCGATCGCGCCACCGTTGTCGCCGAACTGCAGCATCGCGGTGGGACTCGCCTTGATGCCGAGCTTGTGCTCGATCGATACGCATTTCACATCGTTGCGTGCGCCGAGCGTGCCGTCGGCATTGACGAGATACTTCGGCACAAGAAAGAGCGAAATCCCCTTCACCCCCTCCGGCGCGTCGGGCAGGCGCGCCAGCACCAGATGAACGATGTTCTCCGCCATGTCGTGCTCGCCATAAGTGATGAAAATCTTGGTGCCGAAGATGCGATAACTGCCGTCGGATTGCGGTACCGCGCGCGAGCGGACCATCGCAAGATCGGAACCGGCCTGCGGTTCGGTGAGATTCATCGTGCCGGTCCATTCGCCGGCAACGAAATGAGGAAGGAAGGTGCGCTTCTGTTCGTCGGACCCGGCCGTCATCAACGCTTCGATCGCACCATCGGTCAGCAACGGGCACAAGGCGAAAGAGAGATTTGCGGCATTGAGCATTTCCATGCATGCCGCTGCGACCAGCTTGGGCAAACCCTGGCCGCCGAATTCGGTCGGATGCTGCATGCCCTGCCAGCCCGCCTGCGCGAACGCATGGAAAGCATCGGCAAAGCCGGGCGTGGTTTTGACTTCGCCCTCTTTCCAGACGCTTGGTTGCTGGTCGCCGATGCGGTTCAAAGGCGCGATGACTTCTTCACAAAAGCGTGCGTTCTCTTCCAGCACCGCTTCCACCGTTTCCGGCGTCGCGTCTTCATATCCGGGCAGCGCGTTGACGGCGGCGAGATCGGCCAGTTCGTTCATCGCAAACAGCATGTCCTTCAGCGGTGCGACGTAAGTCATGCGGGCTCCTGAAATGAAAAGGGCGGGACGGTCAGCGGTCAGTGTGCCAGAAACATTCCGTGCACCACAACCACTGCCGTCCCGCCCTACGCGAGACCGCAATGAAACTTAACCGAGCTCTTTGACCAGCTGCGGCACGATCTCGAACAGGTCGCCGACGATGCCGTAATCAGCGACAGAGAAAATCGGTGCTTCGGCATCCTTGTTGATGGCAACGATGGTTTTCGAATCCTTCATGCCGGCGAGATGCTGGATCGCGCCGGAGATGCCGACCGCGATATACAGATCCGGTGCAACGACCTTGCCGGTTTGACCGACCTGCCAGTCGTTCGGCACGAAGCCCGCGTCAACCGCGGCGCGCGAAGCGCCCATCGCGGCGCCGAGCTTGTCCGCCAGCGGTTCGAGGATCTTGAAATTCTCTTCCGAGCCGAGACCGCGCCCGCCGGACACGACGACTTTTGCACCTGCCAGCTCAGGCCGCGCCGAGGTCGCAATGTGACGCGACACGAAAGACGATTTGCCCGAATCTGCCACAGCGCTCACGGTTTCCACCGCAGCTGAACCGCCGGCCACCGCTGCGCTATCGAATGCCGTGGTACGCACCGTGATCACTTTCACCGCATCCGCCGACTGCACGGTCGCGATCGCGTTGCCCGCATAGAACGGACGCTCGAAGGTATCGGGCGAG
>DATAHI010000276.1:0-8820 GCA_036263255.1 Oxalicibacterium sp.
TGGCGTTCATGCTGCTATCCCTATCGATGGTAAAAATGTCCGTGTTCTTTGTTACTAATAGATGAGCATTCAAGCGCTATTGCAAAAAGATTATTGAGGCGGCGCATAGTCGAATTGCTGCAGCAGATCGCCAGCGAAGCGTCGCTCGCCGTCTTTCTTTGCGTCACAACGAAATACGAGGAATCGCGAGAACGGCAATCAGAAGGCATAACCGATGCCGACGCTGATGCTCGTGTTGCGGGTTCTGCTGTCCGGTTCGTAGAAACCGCCAGAAGACACCGCGCTGTCACCATAATCGAAGCTGGTGTAGTCGAGCCCCAGCGTGCCATGAAAATTTTTGGTGAACGCATAGTCTGCCGCGATTCCGGCCTTGTACAGATCGGCGTTGCCGAGCGATGCGGAGAATGCATAGGGCGCAGATCCGGCCACGTCGATATCCGCATTGAAGGTACGGCCCGCAAGCAGGTTCGCCGTCAACACCAGCTTGGGAACCGGCGAATATTGGGCTAGTGCGCCGATGCCGAAGTAATCGTGCGTATAGGTTTCGCCTTCATTGACGCCGCGCTCCCAACGATGATGGCCGAGTTCGCCATAAGGCGTCAGCATCACCTTGTCGGTCAGGACGAAGCCGCGGCCTAAACGCGCGCTGTAGTCCGTGATCGTTGCGCCGGAGCGATCTACCACCGAACCGTATCCCGTCCCACCTATCAATGCCTGGCCGACATATCGGGTATCGCCGTTGTTTCTGCTGTATTGCAGTTGCAGGTAGTAATTGTTTCCCCACATGGCGGAATACGAAATGCCGAATCCAGGTACGTCTCCCCGCTCAGAATCGAGAATTCCGAACTGGTCGTGCTCGGCGTAATCGACATGCGTCGATATCGCCTGTAATTGAATCTGATTGTTCGCCGTCAGGATGTCGGTTTGGTCCGCTACGGCAAGCTGCGGCAGCGTGGCCGTAAATATGGATGCCAACGCCAGTTGGATGGTCGAAGCGCGAAAACCCATTTTTCCTCCGGCAGATGTCGGTTCAACGAAGATGCCAGTCTACCTTTGCATTGGAAGAATGCGAACCTGATGCGACGCCGCCTTGCTTCTTTATTTGCGCAAGCAACTCATCTATTGGCGCATCAAGAATTTGTGAAAACAAATGCGCGTGATGGCAAATCGTTCTTGGTTTTGTGTTGGTTTCTTTCTGGAAATTTGCTCTCCTGTTTTCCTACATTCCGCACGGATTGAGGCCGTGCGCTGAGTCATCTGTCGTTAATCGCGACAATGCCGCATATCTTGCTTGCGAATATCGATGTACCCGTGCTCAAATTCCCGCTGCATTGAGCACGAAGACGGGCACTAAAAACGAGTACAAGCGCTGATAGTCGTTATGCGGCGATATGGCCCGCCTGTTCAATTGCCAACCCTCTTTTCATCACCGCGATAGGCCACATGAAACAAGCACTCAAACAGGACACGCTCCTTGTTCAGATGGGGCGGTCCTCGGCAACCAGTTCTGTCAATCCGCCATTGGTACGCGCGTCCACCACGTTGTTCAAAACACTGGCGGACTTCAAGCATTCTTATGAAACCCTGGTGTTCGAATCGGCGCAATACGGGCGGTCTGGTACAACGACGACCTTCGAATTGCAGACCGCGATGGCCCAGTTGGAAGGCACCGAAAGCTGCATCGCAGTGTCGAGCGGCCTGATGGCCGTTGCTGCGGTATTGGGCGCGCACGGCGGACCGGGCAGCCATGTGCTGGTACATGACAGCGTGTACGGACGCACGCGCACCCTGTGCGAGAAAGAGCTTCGACCGAACGGCACTACCGTCGATTTCTTCAATACGCTCGACGAGTTGCGCTCACTGATCACGCCTGCCACGCGGCTGGTGTATATCGAAGTGCCGTCCTCGCTGACGATGGCGATGATCGACGTAGAAGCGGTTTGCGAGATTGCACATGCGCATGGCGTGCGCGTTGCCTGCGATTCGACGTGGGGCTCGCCGATCTTCTTTCACCCGCATGCGCTCGGCGTCGATATTTCGCTGCATTCGGCGACGAAATACATCAGCGGTCATTCGGACGTGATGCTGGGCGTATTGACTGGCACCTATGAAGCGCTCGAATCGTCGCGTGTATGGTGCGATCGCTACGGCTCGCATGCGGCGCCAGACGTCTGCTGGCTGGCGCTGCGCGGCATGCGTACGCTCGGCGTGCGCATGCCGCGTCACCATCAGAATGCGCTGGCTGTCGCGCGTTGGCTACAACAACAGCCGCAGGTCAAACGCGTGCTGTTTCCCGCGCTGGAAAGCGACCCCGGTTACACATTGTGGAAACGCCAGTTCTCCGGCGCATCCGGCCTGTTCTCGATCGAACTTGCTTCCTGCAAGGAGGAAGCGTGCGCGGGTTTCTACGATTCCTTGCAGCTGTTCGGCATCGGCACCAGTTGGGGCGGTTTCGAAAGCCTTGTGATGCCGGCGATTCCGCATCATCTGCGTGGCCTGAAGGTGCAGCCGGACGAAGGCCGTCTGGTACGCCTGCATATCGGCCTGTCCGACCCCGACGATTTGTGCGATGACCTCGCGCAGGCATTGGCCCGCATCGGCTGAACATTCCCTGATCATTATTTACCGGACCGACTTTCATGCATATCTCCAATCGCATTCGTTCCATTCGCCCTCTCGCAACCACTGCGCTGCATGGCCGCGCGGAGCAATTGAAAGCGCAAGGCCACGACGTCATCGACTTGGCCATCGCGATTTCCGACCAGCCTGCGCCGCATTCGGTCATCGAGCGCATCACCGAAGGCTTACGTACGCAGCGTCAGCCCTACACTTCCGTCGTCGGCGACGACAGCCTGCGCCAGAGCCTGGTCCACAAGCTGAAAATCGAAAATGGCATCGATGCAGCGCCGAACGAAATCATCGTGACCAACGGCGCCAAGCAGGCCGTGTACGAAGCGCTGTACGCGCTGACCGATCCGGGCGATTCGGTCATTGTGTTCCGTCCCTATTGGCCGGCCAATGTTGCCATTCCTGAACTGCAGGGCGTCAAGCCGATCCTGGTCGACTTGCCGGACGAAGTCACGCCGGAACTGCTCGCCGCGCTGCCGCCGGCCAGGGCGATGCTGTTGAACAATCCGCACAATCCGAGCGGAAAGGTCTTCACGCGCAAGGAACTGGAGCACATCCGCGACTGGGCCTTGAAGAACAAGGTGCAGGTGATCTGCGACGAGTGTTACGAAAAACTGATCTATGAGGGCGAGCACGTCAGTTTCGCAACCTTGTGCGACTGGCGAGAAGCCGGCGTGGTAACGATCTTCTCGGCTTCGCAGAGCTACGCAATGATGGGTTGGCGCGCGGGTTTTGCGCTCGCGCCCGCGCCTGTGGTGCAGGCGATGGAAGCGCTGCAGGGCCCGATCACGGCAGCGGCTTCTGCGATCACGCAGACCGCCGCCGCCGCGGCCTTTGCCATCGGCGATCCGGTCGCGTTGAAAGAGAATTATCGGATGCGCCGCGACGTCGCGGTGAAGCTGTTTGCCAATGCACCGTGGGCGAAGACCCACAGCCTGCATTCCGGTCCGTACTTATGGGTCGACATTTCGGCGCTGACCACCGACACGCTGGCCTTCGTCGAAGCGCTGCTGGAGAAAGAAAAGATCGCCGTAATGCCGGGCGAGGCACTGGGCTGCAAAGGATTTATCCGTTTGAGCTTCATCTCGCACGAGGCCGATATCCTGCGCAAGGCGGCGGCGCGCATCATCGCCTTCGGCAATAGCTGGAAGGCGCGATAGCGGATCAGGATTCGCTATTCGCCGCGTGCTTCTCCGGCGCGGCGAAGTCGGCCAGCAGTTCAGTCAACTTGGCGGTATCGATCGGCTTGACGAAGTAGTGGTCGAATACCGCTGCACGAGCGCTCAGATCCTGCTTACGGTCGTATCCGGTCACCGCGATCAACAGCGCACGCGATGTCTCCGGCTGCTTGCGCAGGCGGCGCGCCAATTCATAGCCGTCGAAATCCGGCAAGCCGATATCGAGCAGGCAGACATCGGGCACTTCAAGCCGCGCCCGTTCCAGCGCACGGCGCGAGGTGTGCTCGACCATCACGTGGTGGCCGTCGGCTTCCAGGAACATCGCGAGAATCTTGGCTGCGTCCACATTGTCGTCGACGATCAGGATGCGCAATGCGGATGGCGCCAGCACAGCGCGTGGCGGAGCGGGCAATTCCGGCGCCGCCACGTTCACTTCGCGCGTCAACATCGGCAGGCGGATCACGAATTTGCTGCCGGCGCCGGGGCCATCGCTGCTTGCCGTGACGCTGCCGCCGTGCAATTCAATGATGCTCCTGACCAGTGCCAGGCCGATGCCCAATCCGCCCTGCGAACGATCGGCGGTACGCTCCGCCTGCGTGAACAAGTCGAACACATAGGGCAGCAAGTCGGCCGAGATGCCGACACCGTTGTCGCTGACGGTAATGACCACCTCATCATTTTCCGTGCTGAGCCGAAGCAGAATATTGCCGCCGTCCGGCGTGTATTTCGCGGCATTGTGCAGCACGTTGGCGATGATCTGCACCAGACGCTTGTGATCGCCGAGCACGAACGCGTTCTGGCCGTCCATATCGAGCACCAGATGATGTCGCCGTGTCTTGATCAGCGGACGCACCTGCTCCACCGCGTCGGCCACGATGAGCTTGATGTCTTCCGGTTTCTTCTCGGTCGTGACCAGACCGCGCGTCACGCGCGCCACGTCGATCAGGTCGTCGATCAGGCTCGCCATGTGTGCAACCTGGCGAATGATGATCTCGCTCGCCTGGCGCGAGCGCGCATCCGCGCTGCTGGTCAACTTCATGATTTGTGCGGCGGCGCTGATCGGCGCCAGCGGATTGCGCAGCTCATGGGCAAGCATGGCGAGGAATTGATCCTTGCGATGATCGGCCGCGCGCAGCTTCTGCTCAGCCAGATCGCGATCGGCATCCTTGCGCTGCAGCGCTTCCGCCATTTCGTCCAGCGCGCGTGCCAGCAAGCTAATCTCCTCGCGACCGTACTTGATACCGGTACGCGCATTCATATCGCCTGCAGCGATACGTTGCGCCGTCTGCACCAGCGCCTTCACGCGTTGCACGATCGTGACGTTGCCGATCAGCCAGGTCGCAAAGAGGGCCAGCGCCGTCGTTACGGCGAGCGTGATGAGACCGATATTCTGATCGTGCTGTGCAGCCGCGACGATGTCGTGACGCGGTATGCCGATCGTCAACGTATAGCTCGAGGTCTCGGCATCGCCAACATGGGCAAAGGTGTGCAGACGCGGAACGCCGTCGGAGCCGGTCAACACGGCGGGCGGCGGATTGCTTTGCGCCATGTGTGCGCGCATCTCGTCCGAGACGCCCCGTCCGAACCACCGGCCGGGATCGGGGCGACGCGAAATGATGTCGCCGTCGGCATCCGCAGTGATCAGCACCGCGCCTTCCGGCAGATCGAGTCCGGTGATGAAGCGGTCGAGATTGAACAAGTCCATTGCGGCAAACACGACCGCAAGCACTGTGCCGTCTTCACCGATCACCGGATAAGTAAGATTGATCGTGTGCTTCTGAATCACGCGGCCGAATACATAACCTCCGGCAACAAAGCGGCGTTCGGCTACGGCCTTCTTGAAGTGATCGCGATCCGCAAGGTTGACCGGCGTGCGAGACGGTATGGCGCTGCACGTCACGTCACCGTTGAGCTGGATGAGGCCCAAATTCACGTAGCCCGGATTCTTGCTCAGCGCGCGACGCATCAAGGCATTGCACTGCTTTGTGCTGGCAAGCAGATCGGGCACGTCGGACAGATCCATCAGGAGCTGGCGCGCGCTATTGATGGATTGCGCTTCATTGACCGCCGCCAGCCGCGTCAGCCGCTGCAGATTTTCCTGCGCAGCAGCAATCGCGTTCTGGCGTTCGTTCCAGCCGGTATAGACAGTCATCAGCACAGACGGTGCGATCGCGAGCGCCACGATCCACAAGAGTCTGCTCCGCAAGCTGTTCAGTCTGAAAAACTCTATCGCCATAGCAATATCGCTTCCTCTGGATCTTCCTGAGATTGCGGAAAAAGGAAACCAGTTTAACAGCGAGTTGCTTATTTATGCTTATTCGCGTGCACGATATGCCAGCTTGTTTTCATGTCGAATATTCTGAATGCAACGAAAGAAAAAAACGGACCTCATGCACAAGCATGGGTCCGGTCGAACCTTTAGGCGAAGAAAGCTTAGAGCGGCTTGTAGACGTCGTTGCTGTCGGTAAGTTTGAAGGTGCCGTCGTCTTGCGGTTGTGCCGTACGGTCGGTGTACTTGACGCGATACCCTTCGAAGTTGCGCGGCAGATGCGTCATGCCGAAATCCAGGTAGCTGATGCCCTTGCCGATGTGCTGAAGGATGACGGTATTGCCGGCGGCATTCCTGACTTTGAATTCCTCGATGACTGTCATGATGATCTCCTTGAGAAGCATGGGCGGTCAGCCTTCATCTTCGATTCCGCTGTCCGTCCGGGTTAAGCGGCCAACCTCGCGGTCGACCACAAATCTCTGAAACTTGCATGTATTATGCATATTTAAAAAACCGATGAATAATGAATAATTCGCGCCTTTCATATCAATAAGATTGCTATCAATGGACATCGAACTTGCGCGTACCTTCATGAGTATCGTCCGCTCGGGAAGTTTCATCGCTGCGGCCGATCATCTGCATGTGACGCAGACGACCGTTACGGCGCGGGTGCAGAACCTTGAGTCGCAGCTCGGCTGTTCGCTGTTCGTCCGTAACCGCGCGGGCGCCAAGCTAACCGCAGACGGCGAAACCTTCCTGGTCTACGCCACGCAACTTGTACAAACGTGGGAGGCAGCGCGTCGTACCCTGCCGCTGCCGCACGACAACGTGAACACCATCGCACTCGGCTGCGAGACGAGCCTGTGCAATCCGTTGGTGCTGCAGTGGACGACTGAATTGCGCAAGGCGCTTCCGTCGCATGCGATCCGTGTCGAGATCGCGGACGGCATCGCGTTGCAGAACCAGCTCGAGCATGGCCTGATCCATGCGGCGCTGGTACACCGTCCGGAATACTGGACCGGCATGCAGTTCGAGCAATTGCTGGAAGAAAAACTGATCCAGATCGCGTCCACCGACCAGCCTTCGCCGTACATCTATATCGATTGGGGGGAGGATTTTCGTCGCAAGCATGACGCGGCACTCCCCGACAAGACGCGCACCGCACTGTCCTTCAATCTCGGCCCGCTGGCCTTCCAGTATTTGCTGAAGAATGGCGGCAGCGGCTATTTCCGTACGCGTGTCGTGCGCCGCTCTCTTGAGAAGGGATTGGTGCAGCGCGTGAAGGACGCGCCGGAATTCTCGTACCCAGTCTTCCTCGTCTATTCCCGTGAAAAGGCGTCGGATACCTTGCAAGGCGCATTCGATGTGCTGCGCATGATCGTGAAGGAAGAAGCCGAATGGGCGGAACACTGGGATAGCGCACCATGACGTCGGCGCGCCGCATGCCTACCTCGCGTGAAATACCTGCCGCAGGTAGGCAAGAAAAGTTTCATCGGTCACCAGATCCTTGCCAGGTGAGTCAGATAGTTTAGTGACCGGCTGTCCGTTACAGGCGACCAGCTTCATCACGATGCTGAGCGGTTCATAACCCACGTCGTTGCTGAGATTGGTGCCGATGCCGAAGCCGGTCATCGTGCGGTCGGCAAAGTGGCGATACAGTGCGATGGCGCGCGGCAGATCGAGCGCATCGGAAAAGACCATGCGCTTCGTGTGCGCATCCAGCCGTAGTTGCGCATAGTGCGCGAGCGCCTTTTCGCCCCATACAAAGGGATCGCCGGAATCGTGGCGCAAGCCATCGAACAGCTTGGCGAAATACAGATCGAAATCGGCAAGGAATGCATCCATGCCGACGACGTCGGTCAATGCAATGCCGAGATCTCCGCGATATTCCTGCACCCAGTCTTCCAGCGCGGCGCGCTGGAAATCGCGCAAGCGCACGCCGAATCCCTGATAGGCCTGCAGGTATTCGTGCGCCATCGTGCCGATGGGAACGAGTCCGAATTTCTTTGCAAAATAGACATTCGACGTTCCCTTGAAAAATTGCGGCACTTCCCGCGCCAGCGTGGCGACGACTTCTTCGTGCCAGGCGGCCGAGAAGCGGCGGCGCACACCGAAGTCGAAGAATTCGAATGGATGCGTGCACCGCGGCGCTGTCGAAAATTCGCGCAGCAGAGCGACCTTGGCCTGCAATCGCGCCCGCCCCTGTTGCAACGCCGACAGTGCATCGAAGCGGCGAAAATACAATTCATTGACGATGGCAAGGACATGGATTTCGAAACCCATCACGTGCACCATCGGCCCTTCCGCGACGATGCGCAGCTCCTCATCCTCGACGCTGACGCGGATGAAGTGGCGCTGGAAACGGAAGACGGTCAGAAAGTCGACGAAGTCGCTCTTGATGAAACGCAGTGAGCGCAGCCAGTCCAGTTCGTCTTTACGGTAACTCAGCGTGCATAAATGATTCAGCTCGCGCTCGACTTCCTCCCTGAGCTGCGCCAACGGATACGCAGGCCGGTTGCGGCAGACGAAATGGTAGGTAGCCTGAGCAGCCGGATGGCTGTGCAGCAGCGCCTGCCACATCGTGAACTTGTAGAGATCGGTTTCCAGCAGACTGTGGATGATGGGCATGAGCGCTTTCGCAGCGGATGGAATCGGGATGGGAATCAGGATTCGCCGAACAGACCTTGTGCGTCGAGAAGCGCATAGACGATTTCGGGATGACGTTCCAGGCAGCGGCGTATCGCG
>DATAHI010000277.1:0-21366 GCA_036263255.1 Oxalicibacterium sp.
TTCCAGCTCAGCAGTGAATCGTCCAATTCCTGGTCGCCGTTTTGTGTCAACGCTGGATTCGTACTGCTAGCATAGCTGGCAGAGTCGGATTTCGTCTTGAACTTATCCCACCGGACGCCCGCGTTCAACATCCAACGATCGGACAGCTTCAATGTATCGAATGCATACGCGGCTGTAGTGAAGGTGTTTCCGTTCGTGAACGCACCGAGATATTGCGGCATCGGCAATCCGGCGACAACGGTTGGCGAATACAAATTGGAAATTGCGGTATTCACACCACCTGGTGCAGCACCGGGCTGAACCGTGAAAGCTGTATCTGTATTTTGTTTTTCGTAAATGAACTCGACACCGGTAGACAGCGTATGTTTAATGAAGCCGGTGTCAAATTCAGTCGTCAGATTTGTCTGGTTGGTAACGATGTCATTCGTTTGCTGCTTGCCTTGCCGCGATAAGTTGACTGTCCATGTCGACGGATTCGCCGTCGGTTGATTGACTGCGTTCACGCCGGTCACGACCAAGTCCTGTTTGGAACGACCGACACGCGTGGTATTACGGATCGTGGTACCCGGTGCGATATCGTGTTCAAACTTGAGCGTGACTTGATCGACGGTCGCGTTGTCGTGATCGCCAGGCTGTCCATAGAAATTGCTGGAATCGACTTTCGGCCCCGGAAGCAACGTAGCAAATTTATAGCCGCTGAGCCCAAAGGTTGGGACCCCACCGTCCGGAATATTGTTTTGTTCCAGATGCAGATAATTGATCGTAGTACGAGTCGGCGTTCCCAAACCGAATACCAACGAAGGGGCCACACCCCAACGCTTGCTCGTCACGTCATCCCGACCTGGAGTACCGTAATTCTGGTTCATCAGATTCAGACGGAATGCCGATCCGGGAATGCCGATATCGAGTTTGCGATTGAGATCCGCGGTCACGCGATATCGATCGTCGGTGCCGGTCGTCACGCTGGCCAGCGAGAAATCATCCAGTTGCGCAGTTTTGCTGACGAGGTTGACGTAGCCAGACGATGCGCCACGACCGTTATCGGAGCCGGACGGTCCTTTCACCACTTCGATTTGGTCGAGGTTGAACGTGTCGCGGGAGATGGTTCCCACGTCGCGAATACCGTCGACAAAAATGCTGCCGCTGGTATCAAACCCGCGCATGAAAATGGAGTCACCTGTCTGCGTATTGCCGTTCTCGCCGAGCTGAAGACTGACCCCCGGCGTGTTACGCAGCGCTTCGGTCAGCGTCGTCGCGTTTTGCTGCTGAAACAGCTCTTTTTTGATCACGCTGATGGTCTGCGGTGTGTCGACCAGCGGCTGCGTGAATTTGGGCGAAGCGACTGTGTCCGCCTTGTAGTTGTCGACTGACGCTCCTTGCACCGTAATCTGCGGCAAGGTTTCGGCGTTGTTTTCTGTATTGCCTGCCTGCTGCGCGTACACGGCGCCAGGCAGAGCGGCAAATGCCAATGCTACTGCGGCCGACGAGGCATTCAAACGTGCGACAGAATGCTTGCGGCTTTTGATGTGAGCCATCTGATACTCCCTCCAGGTTGAGATAAGTGCACTGGCTAGTCTGCAACCGTACGACGAAGGGTCTTGGGTGATTCAGATGGCTGGCGGTCAGATCGCCACCATGTAAATACTTGTAACGATCTGTTAAATGCAGATGATAATGATTCTCTTTTATGAAGTCAAACGTACTGTTGCATGTTTTTGCAACGCTGATCGCGCGGTCAACGCTGCAATGCAGACTGTGCGATTCAAATAATATCGAGCTTCGAGTACTCCGGACGACCGGCCGGATAGGAGGGCTTCAATTCGCGCAAGGCTTCCAGCACGATCGATGCGATCGCCAGATTCCTATGCGTTTTCGAGTCAGCGGGGATAACGTACCAAGGCGCATAGTCGGTATGGGTATTGCGGATCGCGTCTGAATACTGCCGTTGGTATTCCTTCCAGTAGGCGCGCTCTTTCAAATCAAGCGGATCGAATTTCCAGTGCTTATTGGGATCGTCAATCCGTTCCTGTAGGCGCTTCTTCTGTTCGTCACTGGAGATATGCAAGAAGAATTTCAGGATCGTGGTGCCGGTTTCGCTCAGCATGCGTTCAAAGTCCCGAATGTGTGCGTATCGGCGTTCGCATTCTGCCGCGTCGATCAGGTCGTGCACGCGCGTCACCAGCACCTCCTCGTAATGACTGCGATTGAAGATCACCATCTCGCCCTGCATCGGCACCTTTTGATGCACGCGCCACAAATAGTCATGCGCCTTTTCATCGTCCGTCGGCCGCTTGAAGGAAACGGTGGTGATGCCGAGCGGATCCACTTTGCCAAACACGCCGCGCACCGTGCCATCTTTGCCTGAAGTATCCATGCCTTGCAGTACAACAAGCACCTTATGCTTTCGCTCGGCATAGAGCACTTCCTGCAGTTCCGCGATCTGAGCCGCCATGTCTTCGACACGCTGCTTGTCGTGCGCCTTATCGTCACTGGACAATGGTCGCACGCCCGCATCTTCGTCCTTCGCACTGAAGTCTTTTCGCATGCGAAATTGTTTGCGTACATCGGCCATGGAGTTTCCTTACCCTAGACGTGGGATTGGCGGCGCAGCGCATCCCGCCACCTGGCGTGCTCGATCTTGATGCAGCGGTCCATCACGACTGCCAAGCCGGCGGCGTGCGCGTTTGCCGCGGCGACTTCATTGATGACACCGAGCTGCATCCACAGCCCCTTGGCGTGGATCGCCACTGCCTCGTCTGCGATCGGTACGACTTCTTCAGATCTGCGGAAAACGTCAACCAGATCGATCAGAATATGTTGTTCGGCCAAGGCTGCTGCCGCCAACGTCAATGTGGGATATACATGCTCTCCGAGAATGCGCGTGCCGGCGACGACCGGATTGACCGGAATCACGCGATAGCCGTGCTGTTGCAGATAGGCGGCAACATAGTGACTGGCCCGGTCAGCTTTTGGCGACATGCCGACCACGGCAATCACACGCGATTCAGCCAACAGCTTGTCAATTTCCTGCATCTCATTGGTCATGATCGTTTCCGGAAATAAAAAAGGGCAGCCGTAGCTGCCCTTCATTGTATGCGTGGATCCGGATTAGCGCTTTTGACGATAACGCTGGATTGCTGCCAACTGCGCAATCGCGGCGGCCAGTTCGGCCTGTGCTTGTGCGTAGTCGATTTTTCCATCCTTGTTGACCAGCGCTTCTTCGGCCAGGCGCTTCGCTTCTGCTGCCTTGGCTTCGTCCAGATCGGCGCCGCGAATTGCCGTATCGGCCAGCACGGTGACGACGTCCGGTTGCACTTCCAGGATACCGCCGGCGACGAAGACGAACACGTCGTCTGCCTCGCCGTTGACCTTGACGCGAACCGCACCAGGACGAATGCGGGTGATCAGCGGCGTGTGGCCCGGCAAAATGCCGAGTTCGCCCGATTCACCCGGCAGCGCGACGAATTCCGCTTCACCGGAGAAGATTTCTTCTTCGGCGGAGACCACGTCTACGCGCATTGTGTGTGCCATGTGAGAACCTTATTTCTTCAAAGATCGACAGGAGCGAATACAGGCCGCGCTCTCACGCGGCCCGCATCAACACGATTAGTTGATTTTCTTCGCTTTTTCGATGGCTTCTTCGATGGTACCGACCATGTAGAACGCTTGTTCCGGCAGGTGATCGAGTTCGCCCGATGCGATCATCTTGAAGCCTTTGATCGTATCTTTCAGCGGCACGTACTTGCCTGGTGCGCCGGTAAAGACTTCAGCAACGTGGAACGGCTGCGACAGGAAACGCTGCATCTTACGAGCACGTGCCACGACCAGCTTGTCTTCCGGTGCCAGTTCGTCCATGCCCAGAATCGCGATGATGTCGCGCAGTTCTTTGTAACGCTGCAGCGTACGCTGCACCGAACGCGCGGTTTCGTAGTGGTCTTGACCAACGACTTGCGGGTCCAGCTGACGCGAGCTCGAATCCAGCGGATCGATTGCAGGGTAGATACCGAGCGAAGCGATGTCACGCGACAGAACGACGGTCGAGTCCAAGTGAGCAAACGTGGTTGCTGGCGACGGATCGGTCAAGTCATCCGCAGGAACGTAGACGGCCTGGATCGAGGTGATCGAACCGGTCTTGGTCGAGGTAATACGCTCTTGCAGCTTACCCATTTCCTCGGCCAGAGTAGGCTGATAACCCACGGCGGAAGGCATACGGCCCAGCAGAGCGGACACTTCGGTACCGGCCAGCGTGAAACGGTAGATGTTATCGACGAAGAACAACACGTCACGGCCTTCATCACGGAACGCTTCCGCCATCGTCAGACCGGTCAGCGCAACGCGCAGACGGTTGCCTGGAGGTTCGTTCATCTGACCGTAGACCATCGCCACTTTCGAGTTGGCTGGGTTTTCCAGGTCGACGACTTTCGCATCCGACATCTCGTGGTAGAAGTCGTTACCTTCACGGGTACGCTCACCGACGCCGGCGAACACGGACAGACCCGAGTGTGCTTTTGCGATGTTGTTGATCAGTTCCATCATGTTGACGGTCTTGCCCACACCTGCACCGCCGAACAGACCGACCTTACCGCCTTTAGCGAACGGGCAGACCAAGTCAATCACCTTGATACCGGTTTCCAGCAGATCGGTCGACGGCGAGAGTTCGTCGTAGGCCGGCGCCTTGCGGTGGATCGATGCAGTTTGCTCATGGCTGACCGGACCGCATTCATCGATCGGGTTACCCAGCACGTCCATGATGCGGCCCAGCGTTGCTTTGCCAACTGGAACCGTGATCGGGTTGCCGGTGTTTTGAATCGTCATGCCGCGGCGCAAACCGTCGGAGCTACCGAGTGCAATGGTACGCACCACGCCATCGCCCAACTGTTGCTGAACTTCCAGCGTCAGTTCGGAGCCTTCCATCTTCAAGGCATCGTAAATCTTAGGCATCGCATTGCGCGGGAATTCAACGTCCACCACAGCGCCGATACACTGAACGATTTTGCCATCAGCCATTTTCGTTCCTTCAATGAGTAATTAAAATTTCTTTTGGTCTCCGATTACCGGAGACGGATCTTTACGTTCTTGTCTAGTCAGTTGGGAACAGAGTAACTCGGCGCCTTCGCGCCTCCTAAACTCTGTCCCGCAAGTGATTAGACGGCAGCCGCACCCGCGACGATTTCCGACAGCTCTTTCGTAATCGCGGCCTGACGGGTCTTGTTGTAAACCAGTTTCAGTTCGCTGATCACATTGCCTGCGTTGTCGCTTGCCGCCTTCATCGCCACCATACGCGCCGATTGTTCGGATGCGAGATTCTCCGCTACTCCCTGGAAAATCAGCGCTTCGACATAGCGCATCAGCAAGTCGTCGATGACGGTCTGTGCGTCCGGTTCGTAGATGTACTCCCACGATGTCGTATCCGGATCAGCCTGCATGCGTTCCGCAGACAGCGGCAGCAGCTGCTCCATCGTCGATTCCTGCTTCATCGTGTTGATGAACTTCGTGTACACGACGTAGACCGCATCCAGCTTGCCTTCTTGGTATGCGTCCAGCATGACCTTCACCGGGCCGATCAGCTTTTCCAGATGCGGCGTGTCGCCGATCTGCGTGACCTGCGACACCACGTGCGCGCCGATACGATTGAAGAAGCTCAGGCCCTTGTTGCCGATCGCGACGATGTCCGCCGTCTTACCTTGCGATTCCAGTTCGCGCAGCTTGTTGGTCACGGTACGCAAGGTGTTCGTGTTCATGCCGCCGCACAAACCCTTGTCGGTCGTGACCACGATGAAGCCGACCTTTTTCGACAAATCGGACTTCACCAGGAACGGATGCGAGTACTCCGGATTGGCTTGCGCAAGATTCGCAGTGATATTGCGAATCTTGTCGCTGTATGGACGAGCCGCGAACATCCGGTCCTGCGCCTTGCGCATTTTGGATGCAGCGACCATTTCCATCGCCTTGGTGATCTTCTTCGTATTTTCTACGCTCTTGATCTTGCCACGTATCTCTTTGCCTGCAGCCATGAGTTACTACTCCTTAAGCTCCAGTTAAATCAGAACGTCTTCTTGAAGTCGGCGATCGCAGCAGCCAATACAGCTTCGTCTTCTTTCTCGAGCTTCTTGGTGTCTTCGATTTTTTGCAGCAGCGCTGCATTGCTGGACTTCATGAAGCTGTGCAGACCCGATTCAAATGCGAGCACTTTGCTGACTTCGATATCGTCGAGGTAACCCTTGTTGACGGCGAACAGCGATACAGCCATCAAGGAAATCGACAGCGGTGCGTACTGTGCCTGCTTCAGCAATTCGGTCACGCGTGCGCCACGGTCGAGCTGCTTGCGGGTTGCTGCGTCCAGATCGGAAGCAAACTGCGCAAACGCTGCCAGCTCACGGTACTGCGCCAAGTCGGTACGGATACCGCCGGACAGGCCCTTGATGACCTTGGTCTGAGCAGCACCGCCAACGCGCGACACCGAGATACCGGCGTTGATCGCAGGACGGATACCCGAGTTGAACAGGTTGGTTTCCAAGAAGATCTGACCGTCGGTAATCGAAATCACGTTGGTCGGAACGAATGCGGAAACGTCGCCAGCTTGCGTTTCAATGATTGGCAGTGCGGTCAGCGAACCGGTCTTGCCCTTGACTTCACCCTTGGTGAAGGCTTCGACATAGTCGGCGTTGACGCGTGCTGCGCGTTCGAGCAGACGGCTGTGGAGATAGAACACATCGCCAGGGAACGCTTCGCGGCCTGGTGGACGGCGCAGCAGCAGCGAAACCTGACGGTATGCAACCGCTTGCTTCGACAGATCGTCGTACACGATCAGCGCGTCTTCACCGCGATCGCGGAAGTATTCGCCCATTGCGCAACCGGAGTATGCGGAAACGAACTGCATTGCAGCCGATTCCGATGCCGATGCGGCAACCACGATCGTGTAGTCCATTGCGCCGTTCTGTTCCAGCGAGCGCACGATGTTCTTGATCGACGATGCTTTCTGGCCGATTGCGACATAGATACAGGTAACGCCTTGGCCTTTTTGATTGATGATCGCATCAACGGCCACAGCCGATTTACCGGTCTGACGGTCGCCAATGATCAGCTCACGCTGACCGCGGCCGATCGGCACCATCGCGTCAATTGCCTTGATGCCGGTTTGCAGCGGCTGATCAACGGATTGACGAGCGATAACACCAGGAGCAATTTTTTCGATCGGTGCGGTCAACTTGGCGTTGATCGGACCTTTGCCATCGATTGGTTGACCCAGCGCATTGACCACACGGCCGCGCAGTTCCGGACCAACCGGGACTTCCAGAATGCGGCCCGTGCACTTTACCGTGTCGCCTTCGGAGATGTGTTCATATTCGCCCAGGATAACGGCGCCGACGGAGTCACGTTCCAGGTTCAGCGCGAGACCGAAGGTGTTGCCCGGGAATTCCAGCATCTCGCCTTGCATGACGTCGGACAGACCGTGGATGCGGCAGATACCGTCGGACACAGAAATCACCGTGCCTTGATTACGAATCTCAGCGCTGTCGCCGAGCCCTTGGATCCGGCTCTTGATCAGCTCGCTGATTTCAGACGGGTTGAGTTGCATGTTAACTCCTAAAATTTTTCTAGCTTGCGATGGGCACGGACGATTACGCAGTCAGCGCAACATGCATCTGTTGCAGCTTGGCGCGCACCGAGGTGTCGAGCACTTCATCACCGACAACGACACGCACGCCGCCAATCAGCGCGTTATCCACGACAACCGATTTGGCATTGAGCTTGCGGCCGAATTTCTTTTCCAGCGTAGAGAGCAGATCGTTCAACTGCGCTTGCGACAATTCGTAAGCGCTGATGATTTCAGCGTCAGCCGCACCTTCCTGCGCATTCTTCAATGCGTGGAATTGCGCGGCGATCTCCGGCAGCGACGCCAGACGACCGTTCTGCACCAGCATGCCGATAAAGTTTTTCGCTTCTGGCGTCACCGGCGATTTCAGCAGCGACAGGAAGGTCGTCGACAACTGTTCATCAGTCAGCTTCGGATTCAGCGCCAGCGTCTGCACATCGGGATGCGCGGCAACTTGCGCCATTTCGGAAATCAAGTCGGCCCAAGCCGACAGATCGCCGGACTTCGCAATGCGGAACAAGGCTTCGGCGTAGGGACGAGCAATCGTTGCGAGTTCGGCCATGATTACAGCTCGGCTTTCAATTGGTTCAGCAGATCTGCGTGTGCGGATGCATTGATTTCGCGCTTCAGAATCTGTTCAGCGCCCTTCACAGCAAGAGTGGCAACCTGGTCACGCAGTGCTTCGCGCGCTTGGGTCACTTGCTGTTCCGCGTCAGCCTTGGCAGCGGCGATGATGCGCGCGGCTTCTTCTGCAGCAGTTTTCTTGGCTTCGTCAATAATCGCCTGACCACGCTTCTCAGCATCGCCGATACGCTTTTGTCCGGCTTCTTGCGCGGAAGCGAGTTCTGCCTGGGCGCGCTTTTCAGCAGCAGCCAGATCGGACTTGCCTCGTTCGGCGGCAGCCAAACCGTCCGCGATCTTCTTCGCGCGCTCGTCGAGCGCATTCATCAGCGGAGGCCACACGAATTTCATCGTGAAGCCGGCGAGGATGAAGAAGACCACGAACTGTGCAATCAAGGTTGCATTTAAGTTCATGGTTATTTCCTTCTCAGATGGTGGTCTGCCGAAACGGCTGTTTCGGCCACAGAACCGGTAACGAGAACCGAATTAGCCAACGAACGGGTTTGCGAATGCGAACAACATTGCGATACCGACACCGATCAGGAACGCAGCGTCGATCAGACCAGCCAGCAGGAACATCTTGGTTTGCAGGGTGTTCATCAACTCTGGTTGACGTGCGGAGGCCTCAAGATATTTGCCGCCCATGATTGCGATACCGATACAAGCGCCGATCGCGCCCAGACCAATAATCAAACCACAAGCCAGTGCAACAAATGAGAGGTCGGTCATGACATTTCCTTCTAGGTTAAGTTAATACAAAAAGTGAAATCAAAAGTCTTGCTACATCAATGGCCTTCATGTGCCTGACCGATGTACACCAGGGTCAGCATCATGAAAATGAACGCTTGCAGAACGACGATCAGGATGTGGAAGATCGCCCACAAGGAGCCTGCGATGACATGGCCGACAAAGCCGAACGCAGTCGCGGTCGAACCCAGCAGGGCAATCAGCAGGAACAGCAATTCGCCGGCATACATGTTGCCGAACAGTCGCATTGCGAGGGAGACGGTTTTTGCGGCGAATTCGATGATGTTGAGCAGCAGGTTGAATGGCGCCATCCAGATGCCGAACGGTGCTGCGAACAATTCGTGAATGAAGCCGCCGGCACCCTTGATCTTGAAGCTGTAATACAGCATCAGGGCCAGCACGCCGAGCGCGATGCCCATCGTGCCGTTGAGGTCGGCGGTCGGCACCACGCGGTGATGCGAGATCACGCTATCCCAGCCGACCGCGTGGAAGAATGCGGAAAACATGTCGACGGGCAGGAAGTCCAGCGAATTCATCAAGGCCACCCAGACGAATACCGTCAGCGCCAATGGTGCGATGAAGCTGCGATCGCCATGAACGATGGACTTGGCCTGATCGTCGACCATCTCGACGATCATTTCGACCGCCGCCTGGAAACGGCCCGGCACGCCGGACGTCGCCTTGCGCGCAGCCAGATACATCAGGAAGCAGCCCAGCACGCCCATCACGATGGACCAGAACACCGTGTCCACGTTGATGACGGAAAAGTCGACGATGGACGTCTGATGCTTGGTGGAGAGATGTCCCAGGTGGTGGACGATATATTCCGAAGCGGTTGGTGCGTGCTGCTCCGCGCCTGCGGTTGCCAATTCAGTCGCCATGTCAGTGTCTAAATAATAAGATGATGTAACTTTTCAGCGCCACGATGAAAGCGGCGACTAGCGCCAGCACGTTCAAATCGCGGTACAACCAGACGGCCGCCCCCAACATGGCGATCGTCAATGCAATCTTGATAAATTCTCCGATGAAAAAGGTCATCGGATTGACGGACTTGGTTCTCTGCGCCGCGGAAAACAGGCGCAGCGCAAGCAATCCATTTGGCACCACGCAACACAACCCTCCCAGCAACGCCGAAAAAAATCCCGGCATTCCCGCGATCAGGCCGGCAATCAAACTGGTGATTACCGTGGTCGCAAGTTGCAGGAGGACGACGGGCAGCATACTAGTCCGGGGGTGCAGCACCTGGGCGATCAACTATGATCAAGCCGCCGGAGCCGGTGTGAAAACAACTACGCTAGGGTCGTGCGTTCCATGAAGCCACGGGATTATAAGGGCTTTCTTAAGGGAGCGTCAAACGTTTGCTTTCTTAGAAATGCAGCTTTATCTGCGCAGTTTCACGCATGGACAAAGACGCGGTGATGCTCTATGGACGGGAAGAAACAAGTTCCGCGAAAGCGAAGCTTAAGAAGGTCGTCGCGAGGACGAATCCCCCAGGACCGTTGCCGGGAATGTACTTATCCTCGCAAACGGGCGATGACCCCGTCGAGCGCATCCAGGTTGGCGAAATCGATTACCAGCTGACCCTTGTTCTTCGCGCCCATCTTGATGCTGACCTGGGTGGCCAGCAAATCGGAAAGCTCCTCCTCCAGACCGGCAATATCCCGCGATTTTTCCTTTTCGCCGCTGCGGGTCTTGCCGGAAGACGATTGCTCAAGGGTGGCGCGTACGACCAGCTTCTCGGCCTCGCGCACCGACAGGCGTTTGGCGACGATCTGGTTGGCGAGCGTAATCTGCGTTGCCGCATCGGTCGCCAGCAAGGCGCGGGCATGCCCCATGTCGATATCGCCTGCCATCAGCATCGTCTGCACCGGTTTAGCTAGATTGAGCAAGCGCAACAGATTGGACACGGCACTGCGTGAGCGGCCGACCGCAGCAGCCGCTTGCTCGTGCGTAAAATTGAAATCGGAAATCAAGCGGTGGATGCCCTGCGCTTCTTCCAGAGGATTCAGATCTTCACGCTGAATGTTCTCGATCAGCGCCATTGCGGCGGTCGCTTCGTCGTCGACTTCCTTCACTAACACGGGCACTTCCGTCAAGCCGGCCAGTTGCGCGGCGCGAAAGCGGCGTTCGCCAGCGATGATTTCGTAACGCGGCTGACCGTTCGCGGAAGCAATCGGCCGCACCAGGATGGCCTGCAGCAGACCCTGCGCCTTGATGGAGGCGGCCAGCTCGTTCAAGGCGCCCTCGTCCATCCGAGTGCGCGGCTGATATTTGCCGGCCTGCATTTGCGTGACCGATAAGGTATTCGGCGCACCGGCGACAGCCGGCGCTGCGCCATCCTCATTTGAACCGCCAAGCAGCGCTTCCAAACCGCGCCCGAGACCTTTCTGTTTTTTCGTAACCATGTCTTGTACTCTTGATGAATGCGTTTCGACTACATCGCCTGGATGCGCTCGACCATTTCCGCGCCGAAGGCAAGGTATGCATGCGCCCCTTTCGACGAGGGGTCAAAATTGATGCCCGGCATACCGTAGGATGGCGCTTCGGCCAGGCGCACATTGCGCGGGATGATGGTCTTGAAGACCTTGTCGCCGAAATGCTGTTCCAGCTGATGCGAGACCTGCTGCGATAAAGTCATGCGCGGATCGAACATCACGCGCAACAATCCGATGATCTTCAGGTCGGGATTGAGCTTGGCGTGCACCTTCTTGATCGTATTGACGAGGTCGGATAAACCTTCCAGCGCATAGTATTCGCACTGCATCGGAATGATGACGCCGTGCGCGGCGCACAAGCCGTTGAGCGTCAGCATGGACAAGGCCGGCGGGCAATCGATCAGCATGAAATCGTACTGATCGCCGACCGCTTGCAATGCTTCTTTCAAACGCTTCTCGCGATTGTCGAGCTCGACCATTTCCACTTCAGCGCCCGCCAGTTCGCGGTTCGCGGGCAAAACGTCGAAGCGCCCTGTTTCCGAGGTGACGCGCGCCGTCCGGACGTCGGCCATGCCAAGCATGACTTCGTAGATGGATGACTTCAGCTCGGCCTTGTTAATGCCGGCGCCCATCGTGGCGTTGCCCTGCGGGTCAAGGTCGACCAGCAGTACGCGCTGGTTCAGCTGCGCCAAGCCTGCGGCGAGATTAACCGCGGTAGTCGTCTTGCCAACGCCGCCTTTTTGGTTAGCGACGCAAAATATCTTTGCCATGTTTTCGTTATAGTTGGTCGATTATTGCGAAGTCATGCTGCAGTATGAAAAGCCCGTGCGGTCAAGCGAGATCGCTGGTCCGAATCGCCTTGTGCGCGGCCGGAATGTTCATGAACACGCCGCGTCGTTATGAATTCTCTCTTTCGATAAAAACGAGATGCCGTTCGGCACCAAGCTCAGGTACCTGTAGAGCACGCACCTCCGCCACCTTCCACCCTTGTGGCAACCTCTTGATTTCGTCTTCCGGCAAGAGGCCCTTCAAGGCGACAAATTTCCCGCCGTCAGCCAGCAAATGCGCTGACCATGTCACGAAGTCGCTCAACTCGGCGAAAGCCCGCGATGTGATGACATCGAATGCCTCTGGAGCCTTCCACTGCTCGACGCGTCCAGTTTGAACCTCGACATTGGACAGATTCAGTTCGCCCTTCACCTGGGTAAGAAAAGCCGTCTTCTTGTGCACCGTGTCGATCATCGTGATGCGCATATCGGGCTGCGTTTCGGCCGCCCAGATGCCCAGTACGATGCCAGGCAAACCGCCACCAGCGCCAACGTCAAGCACGCGGTGCGCTCCACTGAATGCCGGCACGGCGCTCAGCGAATCAAGCAGATGCTGCGTCACCATTTGCGACGGATCTCGTACCGCGGTCAGGTTGTACACTGTATTCCACTTGAGCAGCAAGGCCAGGTAAGCCAGCAACTTGTCGGTCTGCGCATCACTGAGCGGAACGTCAAGAGCGCGCGCGCCATCGACCAGTCTCGGCCGCAAGGAATCCCGGTCGATGTTTTTCATGCAGCGGCTTCAGTAGGAGGCTTGGTGTCAAAGCCCTTGAAGCCGCCTTTCTTCAGATGTACTAATAGCAAGGAAATCGCTGCGGGCGTCACGCCGGAAATGCGCGAAGCTTGGCCCAGGGTTTCCGGTTTGTGCTTGCTCAACTTCTGACGCACTTCAATCGACAAGCCCTTGACTTCCATATAGGCAAAATCCATCGGCAGCTTCAGGTGTTCGTAATGGTCGTGGCGCTCGACTTCCTTAGCCTGACGATCGATGTAGCCCGCGTACTTCAACTGAATTTCCACCTGTTCGCGCACCGCATCGTCGGTTACGCCCGGTCCGGCAAGCGGCTGCCCTTCGATACCTTTCAGGCTCATCAAATCCTTATAGCGAACATCGGGGCGGCGCAGCAGGTCGGCGAGCGCATACTCACGCTCTATGCCTTTGCCCAACACGCGTTCCGCTTCGGCCTGTGCCAATATCTTGGGGTTGACCCAAGTTGAGCGAAGCCGCTCCAGCTCTCGTGCGACCGCTTCGCGTTTGCAATCGAAGGCTGCCCATTGCGCGTCGCCGACGCATCCGAGCTGCCGACCGATTTCCGTCAAACGCATGTCCGCGTTATCTTCACGCAAGCTGAGACGATACTCGGCGCGACTGGTGAACATGCGGTACGGTTCCTGCACGCCCTTAGTAATGAGGTCGTCCACCAACACACCGAGATAGGCCTGATCACGGCGCGGCGTCCACGCTTCACGCCCCTGCGTGTGCAATGCAGCGTTGATGCCGGCCAGCATGCCCTGTGCGGCCGCCTCTTCGTAACCGGTAGTGCCGTTGATTTGTCCTGCAAAAAACAAGCCCTGGATTGCCTTGGTTTCCAGCGAGGCTTTCAGTCCGCGCGGATCGAAGTAGTCATACTCGATCGCATAACCCGGCCGCAGAATGTGTGCATGCTCAAGGCCGCGCATGGAACGGACAAGCGACAGCTGGATATCAAATGGCAGGCTGGTGGAGATGCCGTTCGGATAGAACTCATTGGTCGTCAATCCTTCCGGCTCAAGGTAAATCTGATGGGACTCCTTGCTGGCGAAGCGATGTATCTTATCTTCGATCGATGGACAGTACCGTGGACCGACGCCTTCGATGACACCGGTATACATCGGGCTGCGATCCAGCCCGCTTCGAATAATGTCATGCGTCTGTTCGTTCGTATGCGTAATCCAGCATGGCATCTGCCGCGGATGCATGGAAGCGTTGCCCATCACCGAAAATACGGGGACCGGATCAAGATCACCAGGCTGCTCTTCCATTACAGAGAAATCGATGCTTCGACCATCAATGCGTGGCGGCGTACCTGTTTTCAGGCGGCCCTGCGGCAGCTTCAACTCCTTTAAGCGCGATGACAAGGACACGGCGGGAGGATCACCAGCGCGACCCGCCGCGTAGTTATTCAAGCCGACGTGGATTTTCCCATCAAGGAAGGTCCCTGCAGTCAACACTACCGCACGAGCACGAAAACGAATACCCACTTGGGTAACCGCGCCCACCACACGGTCGCCTTCCACCATCAAGTCGTCAACCGCTTGCTGGAATAACCAAAGGTTCTGCTGATTTTCCAGGCGCGAACGTATCGCCTGCTTGTACAAAATTCGATCCGCCTGCGCACGTGTGGCACGCACCGCAGGGCCTTTCGACGAATTCAGGATACGGAATTGAATGCCGGCTTCATCGGTTGCAATAGCCATGGCGCCACCCATCGCATCAACCTCCTTTACCAGATGGCCTTTGCCGATACCGCCAATGGAAGGGTTGCACGACATCTGCCCCAGGGTTTCGATATTGTGGGTCAGCAGCAGGGTCGCCTGCCCCATGCGAGCGGAAGCAAGCGCAGCCTCCGTTCCGGCATGGCCGCCGCCAACAACAATGACATCGAATTCAGTAGGGAAGATCATGGCTGCCAAACAGAGATGAATAGCTAGGAGGCGAGATTATAAGACCTTTTCACACATAAGACGAAGCGAGGCGCTGTTTCACGTGAAACACTACAGAAATGCGTCGTAGCCGGTTTTCACAATTAAAACGATAACGACGACGAGGAAGATTTTCCGCACAAAGCCGCTGCCGTATTTGACCGCCAAACGCATCCCTATCAATGACCCGCAAATATTGCAGACAGCCATAAGTAACCCCAACTGCCACAGCAGGTGGCCGCTCGCACCAAACCACAACAGCGCTGCAAGATTGCACGCGACATTTACAAGCTTTGCAGTTGCAGACGCGTTCAGGAAGTCGAATCCAAATACCCGGACGAAGGCGAATACAAGAAAGCTTCCCGTTCCAGGGCCAAAGAAACCGTCGTAGAAACCAATCCCCGCCCCCGTCAGTCCTGCCAGGGCCATCACCTTTCGGCCGTGATGTAACGGCTCATGCGTTACGCCAAACTGTTTTTTCTGGAAGGTGTAGATCGCGACCGCCAGTAAAATAAAAGGGAGCAGCTTACGGAAATATGTCCCCGGCACGTGCGTGACAAGGTAGGCACCGAGAAAAGAAAGGCAGAATGCAGCACCTGCTGCAGGCAAAGCAACGGCAAGATGTATACGGACTTTCCTTGAAAACCCGACGGCTGCGGCACCTGTCCCCCATATCCCGGCAAGTTTGTTGGTTCCCAATAAGGTTGCTGAAGCGGTATGCGGGAGTGTGGAAAACAGGGCTGGAATCTGAATCAACCCGCCGCCACCAACAATTGCGTCGACCATTCCAGCCATCAGCGCAGACATGGCGAGAACGAGCAACTGCACCGAAGAAAGATCAGCCATTAGGTTGTTTCACGTGAAACATACATATGTGGATAAACATGGGTATAAGTACTGGACAGTATGGGTATAAGCGCTGGGATTGCGTCGCTTCAATTCTTTTCCAAAATCAGTCCTTTAACCCTACAGTCCTTATGCAGTGTTTATCCTTGGCATAAGCGTTTGATTTCGTTCAGGCAAAAGCTGTTATCCACAGAAAATGCCTGGTGTTAACTATTACTACTAAATATATATACCAAGAAAATAAATAAAAACCGGCCTACTCTTACTTCATTGGAGGGAGCCAAAAAACAGGAGCACCAACGCTTATTTATGCTTCGTAATATGACCTATGCCTTCTTCGGTACTGGCACTTAACTGCGAACGCAACCACTTGTGTGCTGGATTTCGCGCATCACGCTCATGCCATAACATGTCGACGTGAACATCAGGCAATTCGAAAGGTAACTCCTTCGCAATCAACGCTTCTGTCATGCCGGTGGATGCAATGAGATGCCGTGGCAACACCGTGATCAAATCGGAACTGGCGACAACACGACCTGCAGTGAAGAACTGATTGACCGTAAGCAGGATGCGACGCTGCCGGCCGAGTGCGCTCAGTGCCTCATCCATCAGCCCTTTCGCCCTGCCGGAAAAGCTGACGAGCAGATGATGCGCTTCGCAATACTTGTCCAAGGTCAGTTCTTCGTTTGCCAAAGGGTGATCCTTGCGCATCACGCAAACGTACTCGCCGGTATAAAGCCGTTCATGGCGAATTTGCGATACGGCAGTATTCTGACCGCTGGCCAGCTGAGCAACAACGCCAGGGAAAAACCCGATCGCCAAGTCGATATCGCCGCGCAGCAGCATCGGCCGCGGCTCCCGTGTCGTCAGCGGGACCATGCGCACATTCAGCCCAGGTGCGTCACGCTCGATTGAACGAACCAGGAAAGGCAGCCATAAAGCCGCCGTCGCATCCGCCATCGCCATCCGGAAAGTCGTGGTGGCACGAGAAACGTCGAAGGTTTCTGGCGTTACGGCAGCTTCGAGATCCGCCATCGCGCGACGAACCACCGGCCATAGTTCTTCCGCACGGGAGGTGGGCTTCACGCCATGCGCAGTGCGGATCACTAGCTCATCACCTAAAGTGTCGCGCAGACGGCGTAGCGCGTTCGATACCGCCGGTTGCGTCATCGCCAGCAAGTTGGCGGCGCGGGTTAGATTTTGTTCCGTCATTACTGCGTCGAACACGCGCAGCAAATTCAGATCGAGTGTCAAAAAACTCATGGTAGGCACACTTCACAGTTAAATTTATTCATAAAACGTATGACTCATATCGTAAAACGGAATTAGATTTATATCTAACACATCCTTATACTGAACCATCAGCAAATATTATGGAAGTTAGCGAAATAATTATGTATTCCTTATTTTCTAGCTCTACTCAAACCGATTTTGTACGCACTGCTTATTCCCTGAACAGGGAAGCAAATCAGATTGCGCAAACTGATCCAATTCGCGCCGCGGAGTTGCGTCAACAGGTTTACGCCGCTTACTTCGTCGCCAAACCGGTTTTCGGTAAGAAGCAAAATACGGGCAAACCGGCGTTTTCGATGTTTGCTTTGAACAGCAAGGCAAATCGGATTGCACAAACCAAGCCGGAACTTGCAATTCAACTGCGAATGAAAGCCGCTTACGCTTAACGCGCTATCGGGGTTTCAGGTTGAACACGAACGAACTTATTCACTTGGTGCATGCGCTGCGCGGCTTGCTTTACATGCCGCATCAGCTTTACGCACAGCAGATAGCGATGCTTTGGCGCTGGATTCCCTTGTTCTGTCTTCCAGCAGTAAAGTTCTTCACGCGGTTCTACGCGCGAAGAATGCGTACTGAAAAAATGATGCTGGAATAGGTACATCGCTTTACAGAATTATCTCCCCTCTCAAGGAAGATCTCTTGCCCCGCTCGCGAAAGCCAGCGGGGATTTTTTTGCTGCACGGCCGATTGTTTAAGGCAAAACAAACATTAGTAGTAGTGACGCAAAAAGCTTGTTCGTCTCTGAATAAAGCACATAAAAAAAGCGTGGTTGCCCGCGCCTTCTCTTTCCCCTTCAACGCTTATTTCGCGGACGGAAAAAATACCTGCTGACCGTTGATCTTGTAGTTGGCGATCATCTTCTGACCTTCCGGCGACGTGATCCAGTCGATCAACTGCATCGCGCCTTTGTAGTTGATGTCTTTGTACTTGGCAGGATTGACTGCGATGATGCCGTAGGGATTGAACATCTTCTTGTCGCCCTCCACCATCACATCGAGCCCTGTCTTCGCCTTATACGCGCCGAAGGTTGCGCGATCGGTCAGCGTATATGCTTGCAGTTCGCCGGCCATTGTCAGCACTTCTCCCATGCCAAGGCCCGCGGAAACATAGTTGCTGCCTTCCGGTTTGATATCGATCGCCTTCCAATAAGCTTTTTCCATTACGTCGGTACCGGAATTGTCGCCGCGCGAAATAAACTTGGCCTTCGCAGCTGCAATTTTTTTCATCGAGGCGAGCACATCATTGCTGCCTTTGATGCCGGCTGGATCGCTGGATGGTCCGACGATGATGAAGTCGTTATACATCACATCGCGACGATTCACGCCGTGCCCTTCAGCTACGAACTTGTCTTCCAGCGAACGTGCGTGAACCAGGGTCACATCGACGTCACCATTCTTTGCCAGTTCCAGCGCCTTACCGGTGCCAACAGCAATCACATTGACCTTGGAATTCGTCTTGGCTTCGAATGCCGGCAATAGATACGGCAGCAGGCCCGAGTTGTCGGTACTGGTCGTGGTCGACATTCTGATGACCTGCTGCGCAAAGCTGGCCGGTGCGACGAGGATTGCGGCAAGCGCGATGGCAGCGAAACGAAATGCGGTTCGTCGAAACATGAGTTTTCCTTCACAAATGGACAATAAAAAAGGCTGCGCCGAATGGTAACGCAGCCCTGCTTGTGTGTGTATCCCGAGTCCGAGGATTACACCATGGTGTGAGTGCGTACCGCGTCCAGCACGACTTGGTTCAAGCCTTCACCCTGGTGTTGCTGCACGTGTTCCACCAAGGCTTTACGCATGCGCGGGTCCCAAGTGCGTTTCAAATGCGCGATGATTTCTTCCTGCGATTTCGAATGATCCTTCATCGGCGCAAAGAAGTCGCCAATCTGATTGGCCATGGTGACCAAGTGCTCAATATTATTGTGACCGCTCATATTCTTCCCTAAATTTAATGTACCTATTTCGATCCATCCCGAATCAGCCGATGCGATTGTGCATAGACGACATGGCTTTGATCGCGCACGAATCCGACCAGCGTCACGTTGGCATCTTCCGCAAGCCGAATTGCCAGGCTGGTCGGCGCCGAAATCGCTGCGAGAAAGCTGATTCCCATCGTGGCTGACTTCTGCACCATTTCATAACTGGCGCGACTGGTGATGAGTGCCGCGCCCTTGCTGAAATCGAGCCGCTGCTTGGCCATGGCACCGATCAGTTTGTCGAGCGCGTTATGGCGGCCGACGTCTTCACGCACCAGTTCAATCGTGCCGTCGACGTTCATCCAAGCGGCTGCATGCGTCGCACCGGTGTGGCGCTGCAGGCGTTGCAGGGTTTTCATCGAACGCATGCCAGCGTAGATCTGCGCTGCGGAAAACATTGCGGTACCGACCGTTGCTTCCGGATGCCGAATCGCCTGCTCTAACGTTTCCGCACCGCACAGGCCGCAACCGGTGCGGCCTGTGAGATTGCGCCGCTTATCCTTCAAAGCGATAAAGCGTTCGGTCGCGACGCGCATCTGCACCTGGATGCCTTCGCATCCCGGCACGACCTCGCAATCGTAGAGTTCCGACTTGTCCCGCAGAATGCCTTCGCTCAGCGAAAAACCGAGCGCGAAATCCTCAAGGTCGTATGGCGATGCCATCATCACGGCGTGAGAAATTCCGTTGTACTCCAGCGCAATGGGAATCTCTTCCGCGACTTCGTCTTCGCAGATCATGCGCCGGTCCGCGTCCCACTTTTCTACGGGGACGCGAACCAGTGCGCTCAGTTCTTCTTCGGAGACGGCATTCACTACATGGCCTCGTCTTTCGCCAGGTCGATTACTTCGCTGCAGCCACTTCCGACTTGCGCGGAATCAGCTTCGTGCTGGCGAAGCTCTCCTGCTCGGCGTTGAAGCGGCTGTACTCGCGTTGCCACTCCGACGGCTGCGTGACCGGCGACACCTGAACTGCAGTCACCTTGTACTCGGGGCAGTTGGTGGCCCAATCGGACGAACTAGTAGTGATCACGTTCGCACCGGATTCCGGGAAGTGGAATGTGGTGTAGACCACGCCCGGCTGGATGCGTTCGGTGATATCCGCACGCAGCACCGTCTGGCCAGCACGTGAAGTGATACCGACCCAGTCGTTCTGCTTGATGCCGCGTTCCGCTGCGTCGTCCGGATGGATTTCCAGGCGGTCTTCGCTGTGCCACATGTTGTTGAAAGTGCGGCGGGTTTGTGCGCCCACGTTGTACTGGGACAGAATGCGGCCGGTCGTCAGAATCAGCGGGAAATCCTTGTTGGTCTTCTCGCCCGAACCGTAGTACTTGGTCGGGATGAAGCGGCCTTTGCCGCGCACGAATTCATCAATGTGCATGGTCGGCGTGCCTTCCGGTGCCTCTTCGTTGCATGGCCATTGGATGCTGCCGCCCAATTCGTCGATGCGCTTGAAGCTTACGCCGGTGAAGGTCGGCGTCAGCGAAGCGATCTCGTCCATGATTTCGCGTGGGTGCTTGTAGTTCATTGGGTAGCCCAATGCATTCGACAGCATCTGCGTGACTTCCCAGTCCGCGTAACCGGCGCGGGGCGGCATTACCTTGCGCACGCGCGAGATGCGGCGTTCGGCGTTGGTGAAAGTGCCGTCCTTCTCGAGGAAGGATGCGCCCGGCAGGAACACGTGTGCGTATTTCGCGGTTTCGTTCAGGAAGATGTCCTGCACGATGATGCATTCCATCGCTTCCAGCGCAGCGGTCACGTGCAGCGTGTTCGGATCGGACTGCACGATGTCCTCGCCTTCGCAGTACAGGCCCATGAACGTGCCTTCCATCGCGGCGTCGAACATGTTCGGGATACGCAGGCCTGGTTCCGGATCCAGCTTGCAGTTCCATGCGGCTTCGAATTCGGCACGCGTGATCGAGTCCGACACATGGCGATAGCCCGGCAGTTCATGCGGGAAGGAACCCATGTCGCAGGAACCTTGCACATTGTTCTGACCACGCAGCGGGTTCACGCCCACACCTTCACGGCCGACGTTGCCGGTCGCCATTGCCAGGTTGGCGATACCGATGACCATGGTCGAACCTTGCGCGTGTTCCGTCACGCCCAAGCCGTAGTAGATCGCGCCGTTCTTCGCTTTCGCGAACATGCGAGCAGCTTCGCGCACGTCAGCGGCCGGCACGCCGGTATACTGCTCCATCGCCTCCGGCGAATTTTCCGGTAGCGAAACGAACTCGGCCCATTCTTCAAAGGAATCGACTTCGCAGCGTTCCTTGATGAAATCAGGTTTGTGCAGGTTTTCGGTGATGATCACGTGCGCCATCGCGTTGATGATCGCGACGTTGCTGCC
>DATAHI010000278.1:0-28004 GCA_036263255.1 Oxalicibacterium sp.
GAAGACAGCAGCGGCCCCGAGCCTCTAGCCATCGGATAGACGACGGTGAGATCAGCCTTTCGATACCCGCGCAGCAGAATGATGTAATAGCCGACATGCAGCAATCCGGTCACTGCAATCAGCAACCATTCCCGCCACCCCCATCCTGGAACCACGTCCCAGGCGCACCATATCCCCAACGGCGCCCAGACAATGGTTTGAAAAATGCTAGTAAAGAGCGCGAAACGCGCATCGCCGCCGGCCTTTTTTGCAGCGATATTCCAGGAAGCGTGGATCGAGCCGGCGATGAGAACGAGAAGAAGTGCGGAAGCGGGCATGGATGTGGTGACGGCGGACAAGCGATAGAACCTTACCCGTCATCGTATCAGACTGGTCTCCCGCAACGTCTCGTATGCTTAAACACGCAACTCTCTGATCAATACAGCTCCGGAATGGCGCGGGCGTGCAGAAAATATCCGAGATCACCCGCTAGACGAAAATCGCGACCGATCGAATACCACTGATAGTCGAATCGCAGCGATTCGTCCTCGCCTTTTCCGGTAACGATATGGCGCCATTGATCTGGCAATGCGTTGCCGTCAAATAGATAGCAATGTCTGCGTAGAACGGTGCCGGGTATGGCGTTTGATGGAAGTGTCGACGTGCCGAGCTTGCGCATCAGCGGTGGAGACGTACCGGATTCTTCAAGCAGCTCGCGTATCGCTGCATCTAGCGGTTTTTCGCCCGCTTCCATCGTCCCACCCGGAATCTGGATCGGCGCGTCCGGGTAATCGACGTGCGTGAACAATAGAAGCTGCGCACTCTGCGCCGACCGTTGCCGGATCACGAATGCACCGACTTTGTGGATCGTCCTCACCAGTCCAGGCGACGTAATCAAGCGACCTTCAGCTCTTCCAGTCGCAGATCGGGCGCAAACATTTCAATGAAGCGGTAAGCATACGAAGGCAAAAAGACGCCATTGCGCACGGCGACTAGTGTGGTGCAGGAGCCGAACAACGTGCCTTGGGTCGGCACGGCGACAAGGCCGTCATGTCCAATGTCGTCCAGCGCCATTTCAGCCACGATGCCCACGCCGAGGCCACGCTTCACGTAAGTCTTGATGACGTCCGCGTCCATCGCGGTCAGGCGGAAATCGGGGGTTAGGCCAGCTGCACTGAACGCAGCGTCGACGCATTTCCTTCCCGTGAACTGCGGGTTGTAGGTGATCAAAGGGTAATGCGAGATATCTTCCAGCGTTACCGGTGCCTTGGCCAGCAACGGATGATCCGCCGGCGCGATGACCTGATGATTCCACGAGAAGCATGGATAGGCCTGGATGTCGGGCGACTTGTCGAGCACTTCGCTCGCAATGCCGATATCCGCTTCGCCGTTGCTGATCATCGTCGCGACTTGGTTCGGAGTCCCTTGGTGCAGTTCCAGTTTCACTTTGGGAAATTCCTCGTTGAAGCGTGCGATCACGTTCGGCAACGTATAACGCGCCTGCGTATGGGTCGCCGCGATGATCAGCTGCCCCGAATCGACACCGGAATAATGGCTTGCATAACGGCGCAAATTCTCCGTCTCCATCAGGATGCGCTGCACGATCTGGATCGCACCGCCGCCGGCGCGCGTGAGCGAAGTCAGGCGTTTTCCCGAACGCACGAACAGATCGATGCCAAGTTCGTCTTCCAGATCCTTGATCTGCTTACTGACGCCGGACTGCGACGTATAGAGCACGGCCGCGACTTCCGTCAGATTCAGATTGTTTCGTACGGCCTCGCGCACGAATCGTAATTGTTGAAAATTCATGGAACCTCTTCTCCAATGCAAACACATTGAACCGCCGTGCAATTCGCCGGTGTGTGCAGTACACATGAGACGGAGGTTTTCCATGCGCACATCCACACCGGCGATCGCCCGGAAAATTATCGTTAGTGATAGCCGTAGCAAATCATAGAAATGCCGAGGTTCTGCTGACAACGAATTTGTCCGAATATCCATATTTGCGCGAAGGAGTAACGCATATGCCTTCCGCACATTCTTTTCATATGCACGCGACGGCACCATGTTGGTCATCACGTTGGAATGGATGTATCGCTGACGAATAAAGCGTTGATCGATATATGGAAACCGCTTCTAAAGATCGAAGTTTTTATTGTTTGTGATGGGCGTTTCGAATCTGTACCTTCTCCACTCCATAAGCATCAGATCATCGTTTGCATCGCAAAAGATGCAATCAGGGAGAAGGAACATGGCAGCACCGAAGCGTCAGATGAGCATAGGCATGAACATTCTCGGCCTGGGCGGGCATGCCTCTGCCTGGCGCCTACGAGAACTACCCTCCTCTTCTTTGCTGGATGTCGATTACTTCATCAACATCGCGAAGCTGTCGGAACGCGGCACGCTCGACGCAATCTTTCTAGCAGACGGTCCCGCACTCGGCGGCGACGTCGGCAAACAACCGGGCGGTCGTCTGGAACCGACAGTGTTGCTGACAGCAGTCGCGCTCGCAACGCAACACATCGGCGTGATCGCGACCGCCTCGACCACCTATAACGATCCCTATAACCTTGCGCGCCGCCTGGCATCGATCGATCACATCAGCAAGGGTCGCGCAGCATGGAATGTCGTCACCACGGCCGGCGACATTGCCGCGCAAAACTTCGGCCTGACAGGCGCGCCCTTGCACGAGGACCGCTATGGCCGCGCCGCCGAATTCCTCGATATCGCGATCAAGTTGTGGGATAGCTGGGAAGACGACGCGATCATCGACGACTGGCAGAACGGCATCTTTTCCGACGCCGGCAAGGTGCACACGATCGATCACGTGGGCAAGCATTTTTCGGTGCGCGGTCCGCTCAACGTGCCGCGCTCGCCGCAAGGGCGTCCAGTGCTGGTGCAGGCAGGCTCCTCGGAAGGCGGCAAATCAGTCGGCTCGCGCTATGCCGATGCGATCTTCACTACCCAGACCACGCTACCCGATGGTCAGGTGTTCTACGCCGAAATGAAAAACCGCGCCCGCGCGTGGGGCCGCAATCCGGATCAACTGAAAATCATGCCCGGCCTGTCGACTGTCATCGGCAGCACTGAAGAAGAAGCGCATCGCCGTTGCGATGAACTCGACAGCTATCAAGGCGAACAGGGATTGGCGGCGCAGATCGCGGCGCGCATCGGCATTCCCGTGCGCGATCTTGATCTGGATGCCGAACTGCCGTGGCATCTGATCGGCGACGTCAAGGACGTCACCAAAAGCTCGCACGGTTTTTTTGAAGCGCAGATCAATCTCGCACGCCGCGAAAAGCTGACGGTGCGTCAACTGTCCAAACGCATCCGCAGCGGACACCGTCTCGCAGTCGGCACGCCGGAACAGATTGCCGACACGCTGGAGCAATGGTTCCTCTCCGGTGCGGCGGACGGCTTCAACATCATGCCCGATATGTTTCCTTCCGGCGCCGCGATCTTTGTCGATGAAGTCGTGCCGCTACTGCGCAAGCGCGGCATCTTCCGCACCGAATACACCGGCAACACGCTGCGCCACCATCTCGGTCTCGAACGGCCCGAAAGCCAGTATGCGGTGCGCGCCAGCGCTGCCGCCTGATATCACGCTGACCAAGGACGCTCATGAGCACCGTATCCAACGTGCCAATCGGCACACCAGACCTCGCAGTCGACATCCCGCATGCCGCAGCTGCGCCGTCTTACTCGCTGTATGACGGATGGAAACGCATCCTGACGGTGCGGCCGGGCTTGGCGCTAGCCGCTCTCTTCATCGCTTTTCTGACCATCGCTGCGCTACAGCCGCACTGGCTGGCCTCTGCCGATCCGCTCGCCGCTTCTGCGCGCGATGCGTTCCAGGCGCCGAGCAGCGCCCACTGGCTGGGCACCGACGAGAACGGCCGTGACGTATGGTCACGCCTGATCTACGGCGTGCGCCCTTCCTTGCTGATGGGTCTGGCAGCAACCGCGATCGGCCTGATCGCGGGTGCGGCAATCGGCCTTGCGGCAGGACTCGGCCCGCGTACGGTTGACGGCTTCCTGATGCGCTTCATTGATGTATTACTGGCCTTTCCCGATCTGCTGCTCGCCCTCGTCATCATTACCTTCTGGGGCGAAGGCGTATTCAATGCCATTGTCGCCGTCGGCGTTGCGAGCGTGCCGCGCTATGCGCGCATGATCCGCGCGCAAACGCATCTGGTCAGCAAGGCGCAGTACGTGGAAGCCGCCGTTACCTTGGGACTGCATCGCTTCACATTGATCGTGCGGCACATCCTGCCGAATTCGATCAAACCGGTACTGATCCTTGCCACCATCGGCATCGGCGGCAAGATCGCCTCGGGTGCCGCACTGAATTTTCTCGGATTCGGCGCGCCGCCGCCGGCACCCGAATGGGGCGCAATGCTGTCGGTCGGTCGGAATTTTCTTTCCAACGCATGGTGGCTGGTGGCCGCGCCCGGCGTGGCAGTGACGCTGACCGTGCTGTCGATCACGGCCCTCGGCCGTCAGTTGCTGCTGCAGCGTGAAGGAAAGAACGCATGACGGCAACCGCAGATGGGGCGCGACCGCTGATCGATGTCGACAATCTTCATGTGCGCTTCGGCGATGGCGCACCGGTCATCAAGGGTATTTCCTTCCAGCTGCATCGCGGCGAAAGCCTGGCGCTGGTCGGCGAATCGGGATCGGGCAAGAGCGTCACCTCGCGCACGCTGGTCGGCCTGACTGGTCATGGCGCGCAGGTGCGTGCCGATCGTCTCCGGATCGACGGCGAAGACCTGCTGGCTTACGACGAACGCCGGTGGCAAGACCTGCGCGGACGCCGCATCGGCTTCGTGATGCAGGACGCACTCGGTTCGCTCGATCCCTTGCGCCGCGTCGGCGACGAAGTCAGCGAGCCGCTGCGGCTGCATACCGGCCTATCGCGCCACCAGCGCCAGCGCAGGACGCTCGAGCTGCTCAGCTCGGTCGGCCTGCCCGAACCTGAGACGCGCCTGCGCCAGTATCCGCATCAGCTATCGGGCGGTCTGCGGCAGCGCGCGCTGATCGCGTCCGCCATCGCCTGCTATCCGGAACTGCTGATCGCCGACGAACCGACCACCGCGCTGGACGCCGCCGTGCAGGCACAAGTGCTCGATCTGCTCGAATCGTTGAAGACGCCGGACAACGCGATGCTGATCGTCAGCCACGACTTTGCCGTCGTCTCGCGGCTGGCCGATCGCGTTGCAGTCATGCAGCATGGTGTGATCGTCGAACAAGGTCCGCTCGAAGCGATCCTGCACGATCCGCAACATCCGTACACAAAATCGCTGTTGTCGGCGGTGCTGTCGCTGCAGAAGCGGCATCCTGTACCGCAGCTCGCACCGGTTGAGCAGTTCGTCGCCCTGCCGGAACTGCCGGCGGCAATTCCCGCGCGTGCGCGCAAGGACCAGCCGGTGGTCATCGAGTGCAACAACCTTTCCAAGAGCTTCACCGGCCCGGATGGCGACAAGCGCAAGGCTGTCTCCGAAGTGTCGTTCGCGCTACGCAAGGGCGAAACAGTCGGCATCGTCGGCGAATCGGGCTCGGGAAAGACGACGCTGATCCGCATGCTGCTCGGTCTGGAAAAACCCGACGTCGGCAACGTCTGGCTGCGCGACCGCATGTGGTCCACGCTCAGCGCTACCGAACAACGTGCGGAACGCCGGCGCGTTCAAGTCGTATTCCAGGATCCGCTCGCCTCCTTCGATCCACGCTACACGGTCGAACGTGTGCTCGGCGAAGCGCTAGCGGTGGCCGGCTACCGCGATCCCGCGCAGACACGCACCCGCATGATCGAACTGCTGCGCCTGGTGCGTCTCGATGCTTCCTGCCTCGCGCGCCGTCCGATCGAACTGTCGGGCGGGCAGCGCCAGCGCATTGCGATCGCACGCGCATTGGCGCCGGAGCCTGAAGTGCTGGTCTGTGACGAGCCCGTGTCCGCGCTCGATGTCTCCGTGCAGGTGCAAATTCTCGATCTGCTGGCGGAGCTGAAGGATCGACTGGGGCTGTCCTGTCTGTTCATCTCGCACGATCTCGGCGTCATTTACCGCATCAGCGACCGCATTCTCGTGATGAAGGATGGTGTGGTGGTCGAATCCGGCGGCGTCCACGAAGTCTTCGAACAACCGCAGCACGCCTATACACGTTCGCTGCTGAGCGCTGTGCCGCAACTCGGCATACGCGGAAAAACAAATAACTTGGTCAACCTGGGGAGTAATGCACGTGAAGAAGAAGCAAAACTGGACGCAGCCTAGCGCTCATCGAACCACAACATCGTCGAACCGACGCCGCAAGGCTGTATTGCTTGGCACGGTGCTGTGCATTGGCAGCGGCATCGCGCAAGCGCAGCAAACTGGCGATGCAAACGGTGCTGCAACGCCTCAGATCGAAGAAACCGTGGTCGTCAAGGCCAAGGCATTATCGGCTGCACAGAAAGCGAAGGATAAGCTCGACGACGTCCCGGGTGGCACCAGTCTGGTCAACAGCGACGACGTGGAAAAGGGCCGCGTCTTCACCAACGAGGATGTACTGGCTTACCAGCCGGGCGTCTTCGCACAAGCGGCGGGCGGCGCGGACGGCATCAAGATCTCCGTACGTGGCTCCGCGATCAACCGCGGCACCAACTTCTTCCGCTCCGGCATCCTGTTCCTGTTCGACGGTCTGCCGGTCACCGGTCCGGGCGGCACGCCTTACGAACTGTTCGAACCGCTTGGTCTCAGCTACACCGAGATCCTGCGCGGCGCAAATGCCTTCGACTACGGCTCGCTGGCTCTGGGCGGCGCGATCAACTACGTAACGAAGACGGGTTATGACGCGCCGAAACTGGAATTCCGCTATGAAGGCGGCAGCTTCGGTTATCGCAAAAGCCAGTTGAGCGGCGGCGCAGTGGTCGGCCCGCTCGACTATTACGTCAGCTATACCGAATCGCACCGCGACGGATATCAGAAACAGAGCGCCGGCACCAGCCGCGGATTGGTTGCCAATATCGGCTACAAGGTCAACGACGACATCACCACGCGCTTCTATTTCCGTTACCGCGAAACCTCCAACCAGCAGCCCGGTTCGCTGACCGTGCAACAGATCGAGGACGATCCGAAGCAGGCAAATCCGACCAATGTCGCGCAGCACGCCACGCGCAATCAACCAGGTTCCACCTGGATCGGCAACAAGACCACTTTCCGTCTCGATGGCACATCGAAGCTCGACGTGGGCTTCGTCTACCACGATTACCCTATCGATCAGGAGCTGAACGCCAACAGCGGCAAATGGAATTTCACCGATGCGTCAGCATCGGTCGACTATTCCCGTTCGGACGTGTTGTTCGGCAAGGCCAGCAATTCCCGCATCGGCTTCCTGATTACCAAGCACCTCACCGGCGACCAGGACACCGACGTCCGTATTCCCGGCGGCGCAACGGCTGGCCTGCCGGTCGGCACGCGCATCCGTCATGCGGAATACGGTGGACAGGACGCCGTGCTCCATGCAAGCAACGATCTGGAACTGGCGCCAAGCGTATGGTTGACGAGCGGACTGTCGGCCATCAACACGCGCCGCTTTACGGAAGTCACCTTCCCGGAAACCGATACGCCATACAAGCGCACCACCTGGGATTGGGCGCCGCGGCTGGGGCTGCGATTCAACGCGACGCCCGACATTCAGGTCTACGGCAATGTCAGCCGCACGGTCGAACCGCCTAATTCGTGGGCATTCCTGACCACGCCACCGGCATTCAGCTCGGGTCCCGCCAAAGGATTGGCGAGGCAGGGTCTGGACCTGAAGGATCAGACAGCGACCACCTTTGAACTCGGCACCAGGGGCAAGGTCGGGAACAACGACTGGACGCTGAGCGTGTACCGTTCGCTGGTGCGCAACGAACTGCTGTCGGTCGAACTGGTACCGGGCAGCGGCGTCTCCACCGAATCGAACGCAAGCCCGACTGTGCATCAGGGCATCGAAGCCAGCCTGGCATCGCTGTTGTGGCAGAAAGACGGCCACAAGGTGACGCTGCGTCAGGCCTACACCTTCAGCGATTTCAACTTCCGCGACGATGCCACCTTCGGCGGCAACGCATTGCCGGGCATCCCGCGCAACTTTTATCAGGCGCAAATCGAATACGCGCATCCGAAGGGCTTCTACGCGAGCTTCAATACGCAAGCCGCGTCCAGCTACGCGATCGACTATGCGAACTCCTTCTACACCAAGGGTTACACCATCTTCGGCGCGACGTTTGGTTACGACAGTCCGGAAGGCTGGAAACTGTTCGTCGACTTCAGCAACCTGGGCGACAAGCATTACGTCTCCAGCGTCAGCCCTACCTTCAACCTGAAAGGTTCGGATGCGACGAATCCCCGCTCATCGCCGGGCGATGGCTTCGGTGTATTTGCAGGCTTCTCGTACGCCTTCAAGTAATCGTCATCGCCATGCGCATCCGCCCGAGTTCCATTGCTCCACAAACGCGACGCGATGCGCATGCGCGGCCGATGCGCCGTTCTTCCTTCCGCTGTCCGGGCACCCATGCCCGGGCAATGGATTGACCTTTTGCGCAAGAAATCGTCAATCCATTGCATCGCCGGCCTTTCGTCAGGCCCTGTTTCTCCCGACAACTGACATACGATGTTTTCTTTACTCCAATTTACCTCTACGCCTTCATGCATTTCTCAGCGGCTTTCCACGCGAGTAATGGCACCTGTGATCTTGCTCGCCGCCGCATCGCTGCTACTCAGCGCGTGCTCCGGATCCGAGCATCCGATCACTGATAACAAGGCAGCCGCATCGGCAACATCGTCTGGCAAACCGGTGTACGCCGCCAGCGACTACGCCGAACAGGGCAAAGGCAAACCCGGCGGCACGCTGCGCGTATCGACCGCGCTCGACACCGGTACCTTCGATTTCCATGCGAGCGCACACACTAATGCGCAATGGCTGGGCCGCCTGCTGTACGACAACCTTGTGTATCTCGACGACAAGGGCAACATCTCGCCGTGGCTGGCCAAGTCCTGGGAAATTTCGCCGGACGGCAAGACCTACACCTTCCATCTGCGTGACGACGTGACTTTCAGCGACGGCGCTAAATTCAATGCAGAGGCGGTCAAGATCAACTTCGACCACATACGCGACCCGGCCACGAAATCGCCGCTGGCCGCCGCCTACATCGCACCCTATGCTGACGGCAAGGTGATCGACGAATACACGTTTCAGGCGCGGCTCAATTCGCCGTACACGCCTTTTCTAAATGTGCTGGCGCAACCGTATATCGCAATGGAGTCGCCGAAAGCGATCCAGGAGAATCCGAAGTCGCTCGGTGAACATCCGGTCGGCTCCGGGCCCTTCGTGCTGGAAAGCTATACGCGCCAGCAAGGTGCGCGCTTCGTCAAGCGTCCGGACTATCACTGGGCACCGCAACAGGTCCATCACGAAGGTCCTGCTTACCTGGACCGCATCGAGGTCGATTTTGTCGCCGAAGCCTTGATCCGCTACAACTCGCTGTTGGCCGGGCAATACGATCTGACAGTTGACGCGCCACCGCAGAACGCTGCCGCCATTCGCGCCGACAGCGAGCTGGTATTCGACAACCGCATGCGTACCGGCGTGCCGTTCCGCGGCATTGCGTTCAACACGACGAAGGCTCCGTTCGACGACGTCCGCGTCCGCAAGGCGTTCGCACTCGCGGTCGACCGCGATGGCATCGCGCAGATCGTCGGCTTCGGCGAATATGCGCCAACCACCGAATTCTTGTCGGTCGTCACGAAGTACTACGACCCGTCTTTCCGCGACGTCCTGAAATACGACCCGGCCAGGGCCAACGCACTGCTGGATGAGGCAGGATGGACCGGGCGCGACGCGAACGGCTACCGTACCAGGAACGGCCAGCGCTTGTCGGCCGAAGTGTTGATTGGATCGACACAGCTCAGCACACCGGTCTACGCCGCGATTCAGTCTGACGTGAAGAAAATCGGCTTCGACCTGATCATCACGCAGCTACCCGCGACGCAAGTGACCGAACGCCGCAACGCCGGCGAATACCAGGCGCTATATGCCGGCATCTGGCACACCAATACGCCGGACGCGTTGTACATCGTTCATCACAGCAAAGAGATTACGTCGAGCAAGCGGATCGGCCAGAACACCTCGCGCCTGAGCGACGCCGAGCTCGACGATGCCCTGAGCAAGGCACGTGAAGCGACCGATCCGGTAGTACTGCAGCAGCAGTACAGCCGCGCGCAAAAACGGTTGACCGAACTCGTTCCTTCGGTTCCGCTGTATCCGTCGTATAGCTCGATTGCCTATCACCGCTATGTGAAAGGCATCGTGTTCGACACCTCGCACGAGGTCATCTATGCGCCGAGCATCTGGCTGCAAAGAGAAGGTCGATGAACGTCTCGGCGCCGCCCCACCTAATTTCGCCACACGGGATTTACCCATGAAGCCTTACCGTTCATTCACCGAAATTTCCATGCTGTTCCTGGTAACCGCGCTGCTTGGTAGCGCTCTGCTGCTGAGCGCCTGCTCTGACTCCGGTCATGCGCCGCATGCCGAGGCGGCCGAAAAGGCAGGCCACGGTGCATCGATTATCTACCCCGCATCCGACTATGCGGAACAGCAGCGAGGTCAGCCCGGCGGAACTTTGCGAGTGTCGGTCGCCTCGGATCCGGGTTCGCTTGATCTGCACGCGATCTCGCACACGAACGCGCAATGGCTGGGCCGCATCCTGTACGACAATCTGGTCTATCTGGATGACAAGGGCAACATCTCGCCGTGGCTCGCAACGTCCTGGGAAATCTCGCCCGATGGCCGCACCTATACCTTCCATCTGCGCAAGGACGTGACCTTCAGCGACGGCACATCTTTCGACGCGGAAGCCGTGCGTGTCAACTTCGAGCACATGCGGGACCCGGCCACCAAGTCGCCTCTGGCTGCGGCCTACATCGCGCCTTATGTAGACGGCACGGTGGTCGACGAATACACCTTCGAGGCGCATCTGCGCGAACCCTACACGCCTTTTCTGAATGTGCTCGCGCAATCCTGGCTGGCGATGGAATCGCCAAAGGCCATACGCGACAATCCGAAGCAGCTCGGCGATCATCCAGTCGGCTCCGGCCCCTTCGTGCTGGAGAGCTATACACGTCAGCAAGGCGCTGTGTTCGTTAAGCGCAAGGATTATCACTGGGCGCCGCAACATGTCCGTCATGACGGCCCTGCGTATCTGGATCGCATCGAGATTTCTTTCGTCGCCGAGCCGCTGATCCGATACAACTCGCTGGCCGCCGGCCAGTACGACCTGACGATCGATGCACCGCCGCAGAATGCGGCCGCGATCCGTGCCGACGACGAACTCGCTTTCGACAGCCGCGTACGTACAGGTGCGCCCTACCGCGGCCTCACCTTCAATACCGCGCAGCCGCCGTTCGACGACGTGCGCATACGCAAGGCGGTGACGCTGGCCATCGACCGCGACGGCATTGTGCAAATCGTCGGCTTTGGCGAATACCTGCCGAAGACCGATTTCCTGGCGAGTAATACGAAGTACTACGATCCATCCTTCCGCGATGTCCTGAAATACGATCCGCAACAGGCCAACAGGCTGCTGGACGAAGCGGGCTGGACCGGGCGCGACGCGCAGGGCTATCGCACCAAGGATGGCAAGCGCCTGTCGGCTGAAGTGCTCAGCCCTTCCAGCGGCACGACCACGCCAGTGTTGGCAGCGATTCAATCGGATGCGAAGAAGATCGGCGTCGAACTGATTCTCACGCAGTTACCGACAACGCAGGTCACCGAACGACGCAATGCAGGTGCTTATCAGGCGCTTGGCGCTGGCGTCTGGCACACCAACACGCCGGATGCGCTCTACATCCTCAATCACAGCAAGGAAATCACGTCGGCAAAACGCATCGGCCAGAACACCGCGCAACTGCGCGATGCGGAGCTGGACGAGTTGCTGGAAAAGGCGCGGCGCTCAACCGACCCCGCGCAACTACAGGACCTCTACAGCCGTGCACAGAAACGCCTGACCGAACTGGTGCCCGGCGCACCGCTATTCGAGAACTCCAGTTCGATCGCTTACCACCGTTCCGTGAAAGGCTTGGTGTTCGACACCTCGCACAACACCGTGTACTTCCCGAGCGTATGGCTGCAGAAGGAGACGAAATGAAATTACTGAAACGCATCCTGTGGCGCCTGGTCGCCGGCATCGGCGTACTGTGGGGCGCCGCCACGCTGACCTTCGTCACGATCAACATCACCGGCGGCGATCCGGCCATCGCGATCCTCGGCGGGCCAGATGCCTTGCCGACGCAGGAAGTACTGGCACGGGTGCGCGCCGAATACGGCCTCGACCAGCCGCTGATCGCGCAATACGGGCATTACCTGAGCCGGCTCGCACATGGCGATCTCGGCGAGTCGTACCGTCTGCGCATCCCGGTCACCAGTGCAATCGGCCAGCAGATCGGCGCCACCGTCGAGCTCGCCTTGTGGGCGGGCGCGATCGGCATCGCGCTGTCGATCCTGTTCGCCATTCTGACCGCGCGACGGGCACGCTGGGTGCGTTCGCTGTCGTCCGGCAGTGAGCTGGTGGTCTCGGCGATGCCGTCCTTCGTCATCGGCATCCTGTTGCTGCTCGTATTTTCCTTCCACTGGCACTGGTTCCCCGTATCGCGCACCAGCGGCTGGAAAGGCATGGTGCTGCCCGCGCTGACGCTGGCCCTGCCCATCGTAGCGGTGCTCACGCAAGTGTTGCGGCAGGAACTGGAAGACATTCTTGAGCAACCCTTCATCGTCACCGCCCGTGCACGCGGCATGAGCGATCTCGGCGTGCGATTGCGCCACGCGCTGCGGCACGCAATGATTCCGGTCGTCACGCTGTCCGGCTTCATCTTCGCCAGCCTGCTCGGCGGCGCGGTCGTGGTCGAAACGCTGTTCGTGCGCCAGGGCATCGGCAGCCTGATGGTCGATGCCACCACCAACAAGGACGTGCCCATCGTGCTCGGCATCACGCTTTTGGCCGCCTGCACCTACGTCGTCGTCAACATCGTGGTTGACCTTCTTTACAGCCTGATCGATCCGCGCATACGCGTCGCCTGATTCGGCTTCCATCCATTTTTCGACAAGACTACCACCATGACACAGACCGCTACCCTGCACCATCTCGATCCGCGCACCACCTCCGCGGACGCTCACACGCCGCCGACCTACGAAGAACTGGCAAGCCGCTTCCGTCCCATCTTCCAGCGCATCGCGGACGATGCCGTGCGGCGCGAACAGAACCGCGAGCTGCCTTTCGAAGCCGTTAGCTGGCTGCGCGAATCCGGCTTCACCAAGGTGCGCATACCGCAATCCTATGGCGGCCTCGGCGCCACGCTGCCGCAACTGTTCAAGCTGCTGGTTGAACTGGCCGAGGCGGATTCCAACGTGTCGCATTTATTGCGTGGGCATTTCGCTTTTCTTGAAAGCCGCTTGAATCACACCGACCAGGCAGTACGCGACTTCTGGTTCCCCAAAGTAGTGGATGGCGCATTGATCGGTTACGCGATGGCTGAGCTGACCGAGGTCACGGGTACCAGTGCCACCGTCACACAACAGGATGGCAAGTGGTTCCTGAACGGCAAGAAGTACTACAGCACCGGCACCATCTATGCCGACTGGATCGTTGCCTCCGTGGTCGATGGCGAGGAACGCGTCAGTGTCGCATTGCGCGCCGATTCGCCCGGCGTGCGCCGCGAAGACGACTGGGACGGCTTCGGCCAGAGAATGACGGGCAGCGGCACCACGATCTTTGAGCAGGTGGAAGTCGATCCCGCCAATATCTTCCGCCGTGGCGTTGGCAAGGACAGCTACGCGAATTCGTATCAGAAGGCCTTCCTGCAACTGATCCTGCTGGCCTCGATCACCGGCGTCGGCCGCGCGGTCAAACGCGACGGCGTCGCTTTCGTGCAGAAGAAGACGCGCACCTTCGGCATCATGGGCGCATCGAGCCCGCGTCACGATCCGCTGGTGCAGCGCGTGGTCGGCCGCTTGGCCAGCCTGTCGTTTGCGGCGGAAACCATCGTGCAAGGCATCGCGCTGGAGCTAGAGGAAGTGCACCAAGCGCGCATCGCCGGAACCGACACGGAAGAGTTGTACGTGGAAACCGAGATCCAGGCATTCGAGGCACAGCAGATCGTGATCGACCTCGTGCTGCAGGCGTGCACGCTGCTGTTCGAAGTGGGCGGCGCTTCCGCCACCAGTGAAGCGCGCCGCCTCGATCGCCACTGGCGCAATGCGCGCACCGCGGCATCACACAATCCCGCGATCCAGCGCGAACGCGCGATCGGCGACTATTACCTGAACGGCACGCGACCGGATGCCGCCTGGATCAATGCGGAAAAGGAGAAGGAAGCAGAAAATGCGGCGTCAACAGAAGACCTTGCTGGGCAAGCATTCAACGATCGGAACTGAGCGACAGCCTATGCGGCTTTCCGAACCAGTCCTTATGCTGACTGCCCCTGAAACCGTGCCAACATTGATTATCGCTCGGCGGTAACAAGCGGTGAAGGCACGGCACGCCGCAACAGCGCCCAATGCCGACAAGCGGTTATCGATAGAAAGCTTCGACCTTGCCCTTGACCTTGATCAGTAAAGGCCGGCCCTTGCGATCCAACGTTTTTCCCGCCGGGACTTTTACCCAACCTTCGCTGATGCAATATTCGTCGACGTCGAATCGTTCTTTGTCGTTAAGCCGGATGCCGACTTCGTGCTCGAAAATTGCAGCGTTGTAATGCGGGCTGCGGGGATCGATGGAAAGCCGGTCTGGAAGCGGTGGGCGTTGTGCAGTATCGTTCATGGCGACAATTATCGACGATTAGGCCGATGAAAACAATTTCCCTTGTCTGCGTTATACGAGAAAGCCGGTGCCAGCATGATCCAACGACCTGAAGACGCGCCCTATGAATTCCAGACCGCCTGGAACAATCACGACATGCAGCGCTTTGGAACCCTGTTCCATGACGATGCGACCTTTGTGAATCGCTTCGGGCACTACGTTCGCGGCGTCGATGAGATCGTGAAGATGCACGTACCCATCCACGCCAGCATTTACAGCGACTCCACGCTCGAGAACGAACTGATCGACGTGGTAACGCTCAACGACGATGCGGCCGTGCTGCATTTCTGGAGTCGTCTAGCGGCCGGCGCGGCGCATCCGGCCGGGCCTCATGTGGTTGACACGCTGATTCTTGCCGTGCTGAGCCGGCAGCATGGCGAGTGGCGTATCAAGGCGCTCGAGAACGTCACGCTGACGAATCCCCGTACAGGAGAGCCGGTGTTAAGAGACGGGAAGTCCTAAGCGATCAGGAATAGATCGACGGTACCGGCACTTCACCGGTCAACACCCATTTGCCGACGTCCTTTAGCTTGTAATCGAGCGAATCGTGCAGCGTATGCACGCGAACATTGCGCCAGAAGCGATCGAAGCCGTATTTCGCCGCAGTCGATCTCGCGCCCATCACTTCAAAAATCCTCGACGTGATATCGAGCGCCGCACGCGCGGCCGCAATCTTGGCTTCGTAGATCGTCACGGCAAGTGCGCCGCGTTCTTCTGCCGTTAGCGCATCGCCCCGCTCCCATGCACGCTGCAATTCCGCCTCGGCCTGTTCGGCCAGCGCAATGGCGCCGCGCAACGCGATATGGAAGTCGCCGTAGTGCTGCTGCGTGAATGCATCGTCGATGGCACGCGTGTATTCGGACTGGAACCATGGCCGGCCTTGTTCGTGCGTGTATTTCCATGCGTTGAGCAGCGCCCCTTGCGCATTGCCGATGTAGATTTCGACCAGGATCAGTTGCGATACCAACGTGCGCAGCGTCGCGCGAGGTGTGCCGTTGGTGCCCGGCGGGCCAAGTACTTCATCGCGCTCGACGCGCACCTTGTCGAAGGTCACTGAACCACTATCGGTCTGCCGCTGGCCCATGTTGTCCCAGTCGTCCAACACCGTGATGCCGGCGCGATTGGTAGGGATCGACAGGAACACACGGTCGGCCGGATCGGCGGATCGCGGCGCCGTGACGTTCAGCATGTCGGAGCCGGTCGCGCCCGAGCAGAAGGATTTGATGCCGTTCAGTTCGTAATAGCCGCCGTTCCCATCCTCGCGCCAGGTCAGCGTCGCACGCGTATCGAGCCCGTTGGTCGCATTGCCCCAGAACCAGTTCTCCCGCACCGTCTTGCCGAGATAGCGCTGTTTTTGCTCCGCATTGCCGAACAGGATCACGCTGGCAATCTGTAAATGCTGGAAGCCGAACAGGTGGGCGAGCGAGCTGTCGACTTCCGCAAAGCGGCGAATGATGCGATAGATCGCCGGCCACGGCGTTTCTGGTCCGCCATAGGTAGCCGGCACCGACAGCGCCAACAATCCGCTGTTGCGGACCGCTTGCCGCTCGTACCACGCTGTGCCGCCGGCACGATCACGTTCGACGGCAGTGGCGTTCAGCGTGGCGGCAACCGCTTCCACCGCCTGCGTCAATGGACCGAAGTCCCGCGTGGCGAGATGCGCGGTGCCGTATTTCGGTGCGTCGATATGAAGATCGTCGATTCTTGCTGCTTGTGCCATGACGGCTCCGTAATTAAAACTGAATGACTGACTCAGCGGGCTCCGCTCGACCTCGAAACTGCGCGAGGGCTAGGCAGTACTAGAAGACAGGAACGGCAGTCGCATTCACTTTCTTCGGCAACAGACCTTCGCCGAAGAAGGCATCCGCGATCTTCTGCTGTTCGCTCAAATGTTCGGGCACCACCGCACGTACCGCATAGCTGCGATGACCGTTCGCTTCTTCCACAGTGGCGACATCAAGCCCCCACACCGGTGCCAGCAGCGCGGCAGCATCCTGCGGCGATTGCTTGACCCATTTGCCGGTCTGCTGCAGCGCGTCGACGATGACCTTGATCACATCAGGGCGCGCCTTGGCGAAGGGTGTTGACGCGAGGTAGTAGCGTTGATAGTCGGCGAGACCTCTTCCATCAGCCAGCACACGCGCGTGCGACTGGCGCTGCACGGCGGTCAGGAATGGATCCCAGATGACCCAGGCGTCGATCGCACCACGCTCAAAGGCGGCGCGACCGTCGGCAGGCGCGAGATAGGCGGGCTGCACATCCTTCAGCGACAAGCCGGCTTTATCGAGCGCGGCCAGCAGCAGGTAGTGCGCACCGGCTGCTTTCGCAAAGCCCACGCGCTTGCCCTTCAGGTCGGCGATGGTCTTGATCGGAGAATCGGCCTTGACCACGATTGCCTGTGCAGCCGGCGACGGTGCTTCCTGGGCGATATAGGTCAACTGCGCGCCAGCCGCCAGCGCGAACACCGGCACCGTATCGGCGACGTCGGCCGAGACGTCGACGCCGCCGACGTTCAGCGCTTCGAGCAGCGGCAGGCCGCTGGCGAATTCATGCCAACTGACCTTGACACCGAGCGGCGCAAGCGCCTTTTCCAGCGTGCCGCGTGTTTTCAGGATTGTGATCAGCGTCGATGATTTCTGATAGCCGATGCGTACGGTGTCCGGTGCCTTCTGCGCGCAGGCCGGCATGGCAATCACTGCCGTCAGCGAAGCGAACAATGCGATGGCATGTCGTCGCAGTATTACTTGCAGTCGTGAAAACAATATGGTCATGGCAACTCCCTTGTTGAAATAAGTAATGGGCGATCGCTCAGATCGCGAGTATGTCTTCAAGTATTTGCAACACCGCGTCGCGTGCACGGGCCAACGCCGGTGCGTGGCGATTACGTGGTCGCGCCAGCGCCACCGCCGTATCGGCAACGATCTCCCCCTGCCCCAGCGTCACTACGCGGTCACTGAGATAGACCGCTTCATCGATGTCGTGCGTGACGAGCAGAACCGTCAGGCCGTGCTCGTGCGCCAGCCGCAACAACAGATCCTGCAGGCGCATGCGGGTGAACGCATCGACCGCCGAGAACGGTTCGTCGAGCAGCAGCACGCGCGGACGCTGGAACAGTCCACGTGCAATGGCAGCACGCTGTGCCATGCCGCCCGATAATTGTTTCGGCAGCAGCAGCGCCGCATCGCGCAGACCGACTTCGTCAAGCAAGGTGGCGACGCGCGCCTCGCGGCCTGCAGCAATCGCACCCGGATCGCGATGAAAGGCGATGTTATCGGCAACATTCAGCCATGGCAGCAAGCGCGGTTCCTGGAAAATCAGCCCCACCTCCGGCGTCACGCCGCGCAGGCAGCGGCCATCCAGCACGATACTGCCGTCGAAGTCGCGATCCAGCCCGGCGATCAAACGCAGCAATGTGCTCTTGCCGCAGCCCGAAGCGCCTACCAGACTGACGATTTCGCCTGCCTTCAGCGTCAGCGATACGTCGCGCAGCACGGTGTGATCGCCGAAACGCTTGTTGAGAATATGCAGTTGAAGCAACGCGCTCATGGATGACCTTATGCAGCGCGCGCGGCGAGCGAGTCGGCCCAGGCGAGCTTGCGCTTCTCCAGACACTTCAACAGGCCATCGCTCAATCGGCCGAGAATCGCCAGCAGCAGGATCGCTGCCAGCACCACATCGGGACGGCTGGTTTCGCGGCCGTCGGTCAACAGGTACCCGATACCGCGTGTCGCGGCGATCAGTTCGGCCGCTACCAGGAACATCCATGCCAGCGACAAACCGTTGCGCAAACCGGTAAACAGGCTCGGCAAGGCGGCCGGCAGCACGATGCGGCGTGCGAGCTGCAGCCGCGACAGGCCCAACATCTCGCCGAATTCGATCAGCTTGCGATCGGCATTGTGGATACCCGAAACCAGGCCGAGATACACGGGAAAGAAAGCCCCAATCGCGATCAGCACGATCTTCGGCGTTTCGTCGATGCCGAACCACAGCAACAGCAAGGGCACCCAGGCCAGACTCGGTATCGCGCGCAGCGCCTGGAAGGTCGGCTCGAAAAAGGCTTCGGCATATGGATTGAGTCCGACCAGCAAACCGAAGGCAATCGCGAGCGCCGTACCAATCGCGTAACCGGACACGACGCGTGCGCTACTGACCGCAACATGCGTCAATAGGTCCTGTCCGAACAAAGACCAGATCGTCTGTGCCACATCGGATGGCGGTGGTAGAAGGCGCGATTGCACCAGGCCCAGGTGTGCGGCCGCTTCAATCAAGCCAAGCAGGAGCAGCGGAAGAATCCAACCGAGCCAGCGCAGGCTCGCCGCAGAGCGCCGCTGCCGCGTCGATTCCGGCACGAGCACAGCGGCGCGTTGCGGTGGCAACGAAGCCGGTGATGGTGCGATGACGCTGGCGTTCTGCGGACGGCTCATGATTCCGATTCCTGCCTCAACGCGCCGTCTTGCCGACCACAGCCTGCGCGAATTGCGGATCGATCAATTCGTTGATGACCTTGTTCAAATCCGTACTGGGACGTACCAGGCCTTCCTGCAGCAGAATTGGTGCAGCGGCTTCCAGTGCCTTGCGCTGTTCACTACCGATAACGGGACTGGAGAAGTCGGTGCGGTTCAATTGCACCTTGGCGACCGCCAATGAAATCTTCGCTTCCTGCGCCTGCAATTCCGACGCTTCGCGCGGATGCGCAATGATCCACAGACGGGCGCGCTCGTAAGCCGCCAATACCTGCTTCACCTGCTCCGGATATCGCTTCGCAAAAACTTCCGTCACGTTGAGAAAGCCATAGGTGTTGAACGCCACGTTGCGATACAGCAGATGCGAATGCGCTTCCAGTTCGCTGGCCGCCATGTGCGGATCAATACCGGCCCACGCATCGACACGCCCACTTTCCAGTGCGGTACGGCCATCCGCGTGCTGTAGATGCACGATTTCAACGTCGGATTTGCTAAGGCCGAATTGCTTCAGCGTGCGCAACAGAAACAGATAAGGATCGGTGCCCTTGGTGGCGGCAATCTTTTTGCCCTTCAAATCCTTCACGCTCTTGATCGGCGAATTCTCCGGCACGACGAGCGCCGTCCATTCCGGGCGCGAATACACATAGACGGCCCTGATCGGGTTGCCGTTGGCGCGCGACAGAACTGCGGCCAGACCCGCCGTGCTGCCGAAATCGATGCTGTTCGCGCTCAGGTATTCAAGCGCGCGATTGCTGCCTTGCGACAGCGTCCATTTAACCTTGATGCCGCTCGGCTTCAATTGCTCTTCCAGCCAGCCGAAATGTTTCAACACCAGGCTGGTCGGCGAGTAGTACGCGTAATCCAGACGCACTTCTTCCGGTACAGCGGCTCGTGCAACGGAGGGGAGCAAGGCAATCGCAATCGCCAGCGATGCGAGGCCTGCGTGAAGCAGTTTTTTGATTGTCATGTCGGATGTGCGTTCGATGCCATCGCATCGGGAAAATTTATAAGCGAGAGCTTCGAAGCTTACCGACGGTGCTTGCAAAGGAGAACGAATATATCTGTTCAAGCATTGTCGTTTTTTGCATATGTGCGAGAAGCACCGGGCTCGACGTCTTTCTACCCATACAGGCAACGAGATCAGTCCGACTAGACGACGTCGGTCGACATATCCGATGCGATATCTGCCAGCGCGGATTGCGGCTTGTCCCACAGATGACCTTGCACGACGATCGGCTGACCGACGTTCTTGCCGAGTTGCAGCAGGCGTTCGTAGACCGATGCGGACTCCACACGCTTGAAGACGATGCGGATGTCGGCCCGCGCCGCATTGGTCAGCAACTTCTCGATGAGCGTTTCATCGTTCAGGTCGCGTGCATCGACCTTGATGACGTCCGGGCGGATTTCGTCCAGCATCGCGAGTCCCTGCTTTGCGTCGACGACATTCAACGCAAGACGAAACGCATTGCGCCGGTAGTTATCGGCGACATAGTTGAGTAGCCACGCCTGGCGCGCTTCGCTCGGTGGCAATTGCAGCACGATCTTGCGATGCGGAAGGTCAAGCACGTCGAGCACGTGACGAAAAGACATGCCGTGATTGCTGTCGACCGCGGCCAGCAGGCGCGGATGAATGCTGAGATATAGGTCGACGTCCGCCATGTCTGGCTGACGGTAGAAATTGATCACGTGCAGCAGACGGCACAATCGATCGAGTTCGATCGATTGCACGTCGGTCGCCACCGTGTCGAGCAGCTTCCACAGGCTCATGCCGTCTTCGGCGGTCGAGTGGCTGTGTACGAATGCCTGTATGCCGACGATGCGATGTTCTTCCGGGATGCGTATCGGTTGAAAGGCGCTGGTCAGCGTGGAATTGAAATAGCGCCCATGTGCCCGGCCTTGGTCATCCAGCCACATCGTCGTGTCCTGCGGCGAAGCGGCCAGACGGGCGAGATATTGGTGCAGGGCGGGAAACCGCATGGCGCATCCTTTGGAACAAGTGAGCCCGGCATGCGGGCCCATCACGCATTACAGCAATTTGGCCAGCGATACTTCGGTAGCCTTGACGAGCGCGACCACATCGGTACCTACCTTCAGATCGAGATCCTTGACGGAACGGGTCGTAATCACTGAGGTCACTGTGCCGCCGGGCGTATCGACGTCCACTTCGGACAGCACGTCGCCCAGAATGATGTTGCTGATCTTGCCCTTGAACTGGTTGCGGGCGTTGATTTTTTCGATGCTCATGGCTTTTCCTTGGTCGGGTTGAGATAAAAAACGGTTGAAGGCTAGACTGCCCAGGCGAACTGGTTGACGGCGCGTAGCAGCGACACATCGCCGACCTCGTCTTCATGCGAATGGCTGGACTGCGGCTGCTGCAGCACGCGCGCCAGAATGCGCTCCTCCAGCTGCGCGAACGCAAGGCTGCCGCGTGCGCGCGGACGCGCCAGCGCAATGCGCTCGTCCAGCGTGATGCGGCCATCTTCGATCAGCACGACGCGATCGGCGAGCGCAATCGCCTCCTGTACATCGTGGGTGACGAGCAGCGCTGTGAAACCGCGCTGCTGCCACAGTGTTTCGATCAGCTGCTGCATTTCGATACGCGTCAACGCATCGAGCGCGCCCAGCGGTTCGTCCAACAGCAACAATTCGGGATCGTGAATCAGCGCCCGCGCCAGTGCCACGCGCTGGCGCTGGCCGCCGGATAAGACGGCTGGCCATTCATGGGCGCGTTCCGCCAGACCGACTTGCCGTAGTGCTTGCAATGCGTCCGTCTTTTTCGGCAATCCGAGCGCGACGTTTTGCAGCACGCGCTTCCACGGCAGCAGCCGCGAATCCTGGAACATGATGCGCGTCTCGGGCCGATGTTCTCCGTCGCCGAAGATCAGCGCGCCACGATCCGCCGTTTCGAGTTCCGCGATCAGGCGCAACAAGGTACTCTTGCCGCAACCGCTGCGTCCGACAACGGCGACGAACTCGCCGGGCTCTAGTGTCAGGTCGACAGATTTGAGAATCTCGCGGCCGCCATACGACTTGAGCAGGCCATCTACCGCGACGCGAATGCCGCGACGCGCCTGACTCGTGTTCTGTACTTGCTGCTGTTCGATAGTAGATGTGTGCATGATCTTCCTCGGTTCGGTCAGTGGCGCTCGGTGGCACTTAGTGGCGATAGCCCGGATGCCAGCGCAGCCAGTAGCGTTCCAGCAGACGCGAGACGACATCGGCCAGCTTGCCCAGCAGCGCATACAGCAGGATGCCGACCAGCACGACGTCGGTTTGTAGAAATTCGCGTGCGTTCATCGTCATGTAGCCGATGCCGGATTGCGCGGAAATCGTTTCCGCCACGATCAGCAGCACCCACACCAGGCCGAGTGAAAAGCGCACGCCAACCAGGATCGACGGCAATGCACCCGGCAGGATTACGTCGCGATACAGCGGCCAGCCGGACAGACCGTAGCTCTTCGCCATCTCGATCAAACCCTTGTCGACCGAGCGAATGCCGTGAAAGGTATTCAGGTAAAGCGGAAAGAACACACCGATCGCGACAAGAAATATCTTCGACGTTTCTTCGATGCCGAACCAAAGGATCACCAGCGGAATCAGGGCGAGAGCGGGAATATTGCGGATCATCTGCAGCGTGGTGTCGAGCAGGATCTCGGCGGTCTTGAAGGTCCCGGTCAGCAGTCCCAGCAGCAAACCGAGGCCGCCGCCGATACCGAAGCTGACGACTGCGCGCCACAAGCTGATCTTGGCGTGCGTCCACAGCTCGCCGGATTCGGCTAGACTCCAGGCCGCTTTTGCGACCGCGAGCGGTTCCGGCAACACGCGGTTGGACAGCCAGCCGACATGCGCGGCGAACTGCCATACGGCGATCAGCAGAATCGGCACGATCCATGGCAGCACGCGGCTCCGTGATGCATCGCTCTTCGGCGCTTTCGCCTGCGAGAGTGCCCCGCCGCGTGCAGCGGTACGGGAAGAAAGAACAGCGCTCATCGTCTCACCTCAACCTTGTGCCACCTTCGGCAGGATGTCGTTGGAAATGACTTCACCGAACGGGCCGGTCAGCGTCGGTTCGCCGTCGCGCGAATTACCCTTGCCTAGCAGCGGGAACACCAACTCGGCGAAGCGGTAGGATTCCTCCAAGTGCGGATAACCGGAGAGAATGAAGGTCTCGATGCCGAGATCCGCGTATTCACGCATGCGGGCCGCGACCGTTTCCGGATCGCCGACCAGCGCGGTGCCGGCCCCGCCGCGCACCAGGCCGACACCCGCCCACAGATTCGGCGAGACTTCCAGTTTGTCCTTGCGACCACCATGCAATGCCGCCATGCGGCGCTGGCCTTCCGAATCCATCTTGTTGAACGAGGCTTGCGCACGTGCGATCAAGTCATCGTCGACATACTGGATCAATTCTTCGGCAGCGCGCCATGCCTCATCGTTGGTTTCGCGCACGATCACGTGCAGGCGGATGCCGAACTTGATCTTGCGACCGTGGCGCGCGGCGCGCGCACGGATGTCGGCGATCTTGTCGGCGACGGCGGCAGGCGGTTCGCCCCAGGTCAGATAGACGTCGACCTGCTCGGCCGCCAGTTCATGCGCCGCTTCCGACGAGCCGCCGAAGTACAGCGGCGGATAGGGCTTTTGCACCGGTGGATACAGCGTCTTCGCGCCCTTTACTTTCAGATGCTTGCCGTCGAAGTCGAAGCCGGCATCGCCGCCTTCGCCGGCCAACGATGCACGCCAGATTTTCAGGAACTCGTCGCTGATTTCATAGCGCGTCGAATGGTCGGCATACAGGCCGTCTGCCTCAAGCTCGGCCTGGTCGCCACCAGTCACCACGTTGATCAACAGACGGCCTTTCGACAATCGATCAAATGTCGCCGCCATGCGCACCGCCAAGCCCGGTGTGCTAAGACCCGGACGCACAGCGACGAGAAACTTCAGCTTTCTGGTTTCGCCGATCAGGCTCGATGCAGCCACCCATGCGTCCTCGCAGGAACGGCCGGTCGGCAACAGCACGCCGTCATAGCCGAGCGTGTCAGCGGCGACCGCGACCTGCTTCATGTAGTCGAAATCGACCGTGCGCGCGCCCTTGGAGGTACCGAGATAACGGCTGTCGCCGTGCGTGGGAATAAACCAGAAAACATTCAAGCTCATGATGCGTCCTATAAAGCAATGCGCCGCGCCAGCCGCGACGCTGAAGGTCAAGGTTGTGCTGTCAGCACGGCATCCTTGACGTTGATTTTTTTTGGTATCAGCTTGAGTTGATAAAACGCGTCGGCGATCTTTTGCTGATCGGCGATCACGGAAGCTGTCGTCGGCTGCACGCCATACGTCAGGCGCCTGGTCGCCAGCTCGACGGTGGCTTGGTCAAGTCCGGTTTGCGCAGCCAGAATGCGTGCCGTGTCATCAAGATGTGTAGCCGCCCATTTGTCTGCCTGGTCCAGCTCGTCCAGCACGGCGGAAACGATCTTCGGATTCTTTTGCGCATAGCTGCGGGACGCAAGAAAGAACTGGTGGTTGGCCACCAAACCCTTGCCGTCGGTGAGAATGCGCGCCTTCAACTGCACTTCTGCCGCTGCCTGGAACGGATCCCAGATCACCCAGGCATCCAGGCTGCCGCGTTCGAAGGCAGCACGTGCATCGGCCGGCGCCAGATAAGCAACCTGCACGTCGGTATACGCGAGACCGGCTTTCTCCAGCGCCTTGACCAGCAGGTAGTGCACATTCGAGCCGCGGTTCAGCGCAACCTTCTTGCCTTTCAGGTCGGCTACCGTTTTCAGCGGCGAGTCTTTCGGCACCAGAATGGCTTCACTCGCCGGCGACGGCGGTTCGTTGCCGACATACACCAGATCCGCACCCGCCGCCTGTGCAAAGATCGGCGGTGCTTCGCCGGCAGTGCCGAAGTCGATGCTGCCGACGTTCAACGCTTCCAGCAATGCCGGACCAGACGGAAATTCGGTCCATTTCACTTCGACGCCCTGCGCAGCCAGACGCTTTTCGAGCGTACCGCGGCCCTTCAGGATGACCAGCGTGCCGTATTTCTGATAGCCGATACGCAGCACGCTCTTGTTCTGCGCCAGCGCGGACAGCGGCAGGCCGCTGCTCAATGCACCGGCCGCGGCGGCTGCCAGCAGGCCGAGTGCGCGGCGCCTCGTTGTTCTTTTTTGATTGCTCGTGCTCATGCGAATCCTCGCTATGCCAAATTCTGAAAAAAAGCCCCCCTCGGCGCTCGCAGCCGATTTTTGCAACACGTCGAAGGGGATCATCAAGTCCGCTGAGACGGACAAGGAGACATCAGACGCTACAACGCACGCTCGAAAACGGAATTGCCTCGAACTCGTTCAATGCCACTTCACTCAATGCCGACAGACTCGCCGACAGGTTTTCTATCCCATCTGCCACGCGCTTGGCGATCGCCGGATCCAGCTGCAAACCCTGCTCGGCCGACCAGTTGATCTGCTGGTCCGTCGCATAAATGCTCGGAAGAACGTGCTTCGCATCCAGCGCGGAGAGCACCGGGCGCAGGCCGTAGTCGAGCGCTAGCATGTGCGACTGGCTGCCGCCCGTTGCCAGCGGCAGCACCAGCTTGCCGCTCAGGCCGTCTTGCGGCAGCAGATCGAGAAAGGTTTTCAGGATGCCGCTGTACGCTGCCTTGTAAACCGGCGTCGAGATCACTACCGCATCGGCCTGTGCCACCTGTTCACGTGCTGTCTTCAACTCGGCATTCTCGAAATCGGCCTGCAGCAGCGGCTGTGCCGGCAGATCGCGCACATGCAGCTTCACATAACGATGCCCCAACAGAGCGAGACGTTCACCGACGTGATGCAACAGACGCGTCGAACGGGACGGCGCCGATGGGCTACCGGCCAGCAACAGAATATTCATGCTCGTTCCAATCCGCCGATTACTTGGTGCCAGGTTGGTAGATCTTGTCGAAGATGCCGCCATCCGCGAAGTGCTCTTTCTGCGCCTTGGTCCAGCCGCCCGCCACGTCTTCGATCGTGAACAGTTTCACTTTCGGGAACTGGCTTGCATATTTCTTCGCCACCGCTTCATCGATAGGACGGTAGTAGTTCTGCGCGGCGATTTCCTGGCCTTCCGTCGAGTACAAGTACTTCAGATAAGCTTCGGCCTGCTTGCGCGTACCGCGGCGATCGACAACCTTGTCCACGACGGCAACCGGTGGTTCAGCCAAGATGCTGACGGACGGTGCGACGATTTCCACCTTGTCCGGTCCCAGTTCCTTGATCGCGAGGATCGCTTCGTTTTCCCATGCGATCAGCACGTCGCCGATGCCACGTTCAACGAAGGTCGTCGTTGCACCGCGCGCACCCGAATCGAGCACCGGCACGTTCTTGTACAGCTTGCGCAGGAATTCGGTGGCGCTCGCTTCATTGCCGCCCGGCTGCTTCAATGCATAGCCCCAGGCTGCAAGGTGGTTCCAGCGTGCACCGCCCGAGGTTTTCGGGTTCGGCGTGATGACGGAGACGCCCGGTTTCACCAGATCGTTCCAGTCCTTGATGTGTTTAGGATTGCCTTTGCGCACGAGGAACACGATCGTCGAGGTGTAAGGCGAGCTGTTGTGCGGCAGGCGCTTCTGCCAGTTCTTGTCGAGCAGACCGCGTTCAGCGATAGCATCGATGTCCGACGCAAGCGCGAGCGTCACGACGTCCGCTTCGAGGCCGTCGATCACCGAACGTGCCTGCTTGCCGGAACCGCCGTGCGAGGCTTTGATCTTCAGATCTTCGCCGGTTTCCGCTTTCCATTTCTTCGCGAAGACCTTATTGAAGTCCTGGTACAGTTCACGTGTCGGATCGTAGGACACATTGAGCAAAGATACTTCCGCAGCATGCAATGCGGGGCTTGCAAGCGCCAGCGCGAAAGCAGCGCCGATCAGTTTTTTCAGCATTCCGTTCTCCCTAATGCGTTTCGGTTTATGGAGAAGGAAGGTTACGGGGGTGCATGAAAAAACAGAACGAATTGTTTCAACAATTCATATGCACTTTGCGAATATGAATTTGCTTTATCCTGCGGGCGCATATGCTTATGCAAATTCCTGCGGTTCCTCGCACGTGGCGGAACGAACGGAATGAGGCGCAATCGAATCGCTTAACGAATGGAAAGACCCAGAAAGGATCATCATGAGTTCACCCCACGATGTCGCTGTTTTGGTTGGCAGTCTGCGCAAGGAATCGCTGAACCGCAAAGTAGCGAACGAATTGATCAAACTGGCGCCGCCTTCATTGAAATTGCACATCGTCGAGATCGGCGACATTCCGCTTTTCAATCAGGACTGGGAAATGCAAGCGCCTCAGTCTGTTGTTGATTTCAAGACCGCGATCCGGAATGCAAAGGGAATTCTGTTTGTCACGCCGGAATACAATCGCTCGATTCCCGGCGTATTGAAAAATGCAATCGATGCTGCATCACGCCCTTACGGCCAAAGCGCATGGCCGGGCAAACCCGGTGCCATCGTCAGCGCATCGCCAAGTCCGATGGGCGGCTTCGGTGCGACGCATCATCTGCGTCAAGTGTTGGTATCCATCGGCATCAATGCGATGGCGCAACCGGAGGTCTATATCGGCCAGGCCGACAAACTGTTCGATGAACACGGTGCACTGAACAACGACCGGACACGCGAGTTTCTGCAGAAGTTCATCGATGCCTTTGCCCAGTGGATCGATCGCCACGTCGAT